>CAZVEF010000019.1:0-27517 GCA_964625715.1 uncultured Spirochaetaceae bacterium
CGTCCACACCGGCGTCCAGTACCCGGCGCATCGCGTCGGCTTCGTTGACCGTCCACACCTGCACGTTGAGCCCACGGCGGTGCGCGGCGCGCACGAAGCGCGGCGTGATCACGCGCAGATTTCCGGAGACCTCGGGCACCTGGAACGCCTCCATGGGCGGCGGGTACAGCCAGCCCGCGAATACCGTCTTCATCACGTAGAAGGCTCGGATCTCCGGTTCCACTCCCGAGGTCGCAAAGGCCGGGAATTTCCGGCGGAACTCGCGCATCACCTCCGGATGGAAACTCGCGACGATGGTGTTCTGCTCGCGGTCGTAACGTTGCAGGAGCTCGCCGAACTCGTCGACAATGGGCGGGTCGGCCTGCTTGATCTCGATCGTCATCGGTACGTCGGGGAAGCGTCGCAACACCTCTTCGAGCGACGGGATCTGAACGCCCTGCCCGCGGTAGGGGTGCTCGGCCGAGTCCTCGTGATGCGGCCAGTTGTACGCCGCGTCGAGGTCGCGCAGCTGAGAGAAGGTCATCTCCTTTACCAGGCCGCTCCCGTTCGTCGTGCGATCCACCGCATCGTCGTGGATCACGACGGGCACGCCGTCGGAGGTAGCGTGGACGTCCATCTCCAGAGCGTCCACACCGAGCTCGACCGCATGCTCGAAGGCGAGCATGGTGTTATCAGGACGGAGGTGGTTGCCGCCCTGGTGAGCGATGACCTGCCAGCGATGGGCGGTCACCGCCTGCTTCTGGCCGGCCTTGGGGATGACGAGTCCGGCGATCCCGTAGAGCGCGGCCAGTGCGCCGACGACGATGAGCACGATCATGACGCGACGCCTCCTCACAGCGTTTCCTCCGACGCTTCCTCGGACGGGTAGGGACCGGACCGGGCGGCGCTCGCGGCGGAATCGTGCGAGCCAGGGCCAACCACAGCCCTTCGTTTCTTCCGGTCGGAGCCGAGGAAGTAGGCGAGGAGGAAGCCGCCGACGATCGCGAGCAACGACGTGATCGCGCCCCCGGCTCCCGCGTCGCCGAGCCACAATCCCACGTCGGCCTGGGTCCAGATGACGGGGACCGATCCCAGCACGAGCCCGATGATCCCCCAGTAGGTCACGCCGTGAAACCTCAGAAGCAGGAAGTGGATGAGCTTGCTCACCGCGACGATCCCGACGAGGAAGCCCGGAACGAGGACGGCGAGCACGCCCACGTTCAGTGTGCTCGCCGCTTCGATGAAGGTCGAGTACATGCCGATGAGCAGCAGCACGAAGCTGCCCGATACCCCCGGGATGATCATCGTGGCCGAGCTCACCACGCCGGCGAGGAAGACGAGCATCACGTTCGCCAGCGTTATCTGGAGTATCGGTTCGCTCGAGGGGGGTCGGCCCACGGCGGCCATCGCGACGAGGACACCAAACGAGATCACGAAGGGCACGAGGTACCAGCCTCGGAAGCGTTCGCGGAGCGTGACCTTCGTCAGAAACGGCACGCTGCCAAGAATCAGCCCCATGAAGAAGAACGCCGTCTGAGCAGGATGCCCCTCCATGAAGAACTCGACGATCCGGGCGAACAGCACGATCCCCGCGGCGACTCCCACGATGATCGGCGCGAGGAAGGCGAGGTTCTTCCTCCATCCGGTGCGGACGAATCCGCTTACGGCCGCGATGATGTCGTCGTACAGACGGGTGACAACGGCGATGGTTCCGCCGCTTACGCCGGGAATCGTATTCGCCGCCCCGATCAGGCTCCCCTTCAGGGCGTTGAGCGCCGCACGCCCGATGGTCTGGTTCATCCTTCCCTCCGAGCAAGAATATAGACGATGCCGCGAGGCGGGTAAACCGAATCCGGCGGGCGAAGGCGGGCGGGGGAGGGCGGGCGAAGGTGGGCGAGGGCGGGCGAGAGCGAGTGGGCGAGGGCGCTCGGGCGTCGAGCCGGGGCGATTCGACGAGTCGGGCGTCCGACCGACCGAAGTGAACTCCCGCACGGGAACAGTTGGCATTTGCACCCGGAGGCGCTACACTCGTAGGGAGGCGATGGCCTCGGAGCGTCGCGGGACCGCGGAATGAGAGTGCAGAGAACGCTCGTCCTCGTGGCGGCTACGGCCCTGGTGCTGGCCGCGTGCGGCGACGAGCAGACTACAGTTCCCACGGCGGACGCTGACGCGGCCGCGATCCCCGAGCCGACGGCGCGCAACGCGTATATTACAGCCGTATCGGGAGCGGTCCAGGTCGAGGGAACGGAGGGGCTGCAGGACGCCGAACCGGGCGGGCGGGTCGAGGACGGCCGGCTCCTGATCGTCTCCCAGCGATCACAGTCGGACGTGCAATTCGGCGAGAGCGCGCTCGTTCGCGTCTACGGGCCTGCGCAGGCGGTCGTTCGCACGCTCGCCGGACGGACAACGCGCCCGGTGATGGAGGTCGAACTGCAGTCCGGTTCGCTCTCAGCATCCGTCAACCCGCTCGGCGGTCATGACGTGTTTCGTGTCCGCTCGCGACGGGCCCTCTACACCGTGCGCGGCACTCGTTTCTACGTCGGTACCGACGATGAAGATGAGCTTGTGGTCGATGAGGGCGAGGTCACGGTGCTCCCCAGATCGCTCGACGTGCCGGCTCTGCTTGCATCGATCGACGAAGACAACGAAACGCTTCGCGAGGCGCTCCGGGATCTCGATCGTGCCGCGCCCACCTTCACCGCGGGCGAGCGCGCAGTCCTCGAGCCTGTCCCGCTTGAGCGAAGCGAGCGGCTTGCGCTTCAACTCGCCGACAAGATGCGCGTGCTCGAAGAGGCGCAGGAGAGCGATCGGGCGAGCCTCGTGGACGAACTGCTCGGGGTGATCCGTGCGACGTCTTCGTCGTTGCCCGGAATCGCGGTAGCAGGCCCCGTGCCGCAGGCCGAGGTGCAGGAGAAGCTCGCCGCGCTCGACGCGAGCCGGCTGCTTCCGGTGCCGAAGGATCCCCAGAACCTGTCGCTCATTGACGAGGAAGAGGCGTCGAACCTCGTCAAGTTCACCCTGCGGACCGTGCCGCAAAGCGCGCGCATTTTCATTGGCGGGACCTACGCGGGCGAGAGCGTCTACCGTGGCGTGCTGCGTGCGAATCAGAGCCTCTCGATCCGCGTCGCCAAGGAGGGCTATCGCGAGCGGCGGATCGAGATCGATCGGGCGAGGAGCGAGGTCGTGACCGTTCAACTCGAGCGGCTGCCGCCGTCGATCAGTACGGAGAGCTTCATCAAGGCGATCCGCGCGGATGACGTGGGGACGGTGCGCACCTACGTTCAGGAGGGGGGTGCGGTCGACGTACGGACCGATGACGGCATTCCCGCGGTAGTCCTCGCGAGCGGGATCGTACCGGTGCTGAGCGGTCAGGCACCCGATCTCTCGTATCATCGCGAGATCCTTCGCCTGATCGTCACGGCGGGCGCCGACCTCGACTCCAACTTCGTCGTGGAGGGATCGACGTTCAAGCTTCTCCACGCTTCGGTACTCGCCGGAATGGCGGGCTTCGACGTGACGTCGCTCGTCGAGCTCCTCGTGGCAAACGACGCGAGCGTCGACTCGGTTATCGTGCTCGAGGGCGAGGAGCTGACGCCGCTCGCAGTTGCGGTGCGGTGGGCGCTGTTCACCGGCGAAACGCAGGAGGACGTCATCAAGATCCTGCTGCAGGGAGGCGCGAGCCTTGACGTTGCGATCAGCTTCAATGACGAGCTGCTCACCCTGCGCGAGATTGCCTCGCAGCTGCTCGAACAGGGCGAGCTGGAGGACCCGGAGCTCATCAGGCTCCTGCGACAGGCGGGCGTGGCGAGCTGAGGCCGGCCGGTCCGCCGGATGACCCGTGGTCGCGCCGGCGAACGGTGCCGCGCCAATCAATCGAGCCTACTCGACCCGCACCAGAACATCGGGATACCCGAGCCGCGCGAGCCGCGCGACGATTCGCTCGACATCCTCGGCGGGAACGCCGGCAACGATGACGCGGTAGAGCGAGCCTGCCTGCTCGATCTCCGCCTCGAGGCCGTTCGCGCGCAGACGGGTGACCTTGAGGTGCGCGTTGTCGGCACGGGCGAACGAGGCGACCTGGATGCGTCGCAGCGGCTGCTGCGGGACCGATACGATGGTCAGGCTGACCGGGGCGATCCCGTCTGCGGTCATGTCGATCGCCTCCGCAGCTGCACGCGAGAGGTCGATTATGCGTCCCTCGACAAAGGGGCCGCG
Source organism: uncultured Spirochaetaceae bacterium (assembly GCA_964625715.1). Taxonomy (GTDB): domain Bacteria; phylum Spirochaetota; class Spirochaetia; order DSM-27196; family SLST01; genus SLST01. The sequence goes on from CAZVEF010000019.1 coordinate 4,195, forward strand.
GTCGTTGATGCGGACCTCGACGTCGAGCTCGTTCCTCACGTTGGTCACCACGACGACGGTCCCGAATGGCAGGGTCTTGTGCGCCGCGGTGAGCTCGTTCGTGTCGAAGACCTCCCCGCTCGCCGTGGTGCGCCCCTGGAACTCGCCGGCGTACCAGCTCGCGTACCCCTCGAGCTCATGGTTGTCGTCGCCGTGAGCCTGTCGCGTCCCCTCGGAGGTCGCCGCGACTGCTACTCCGACGATCAGCGCGAGTGCCCACGCGATCCTGAAGCTGTACCGCGCACCCGCTGCGTTGACTCTCACGCTACTCCTATCGGCACCGCCCGTCGTTGCGCTGAGTCCTGCCGGCGTTCGCCGGCTGGACGTGACCGGAATGCGGTCCTATCTTGCTCCGAGGAGGTGCTATGGTCCCGACGAGACAAGAGGCGTACGACCTGCTGACCGCCTATACGCAGAGCGAGAGCCTGGTTCGCCACGGGCTCGCGGTTGAGGCGGTGATGCGTCATTTTGCGCGTAAGTACGGCGAGGACGAGGAGAAGTGGGGCATCATCGGACTGGTGCACGACCTGGACTGGGAGATGTACCCGGAGCAGCACTGCGCGAAGACGCGTGAGATCCTGGAGGAGGCCGGCTGGCCGCAGGAGTATATCCGCAGCATCATGAGCCATGCCTGGGGCTTCGTCACCGACGTGAAGCCCGAGGAGCAGATGGAGAAGGTTCTCTACGCGACCGACGAGCTCACGGGGCTCGTCAACGCGACCGCGCTCATGCGCCCGTCGCGGAGCGTGCTCGACATGAAGGCGAAGAGCGTGAAGAAGAAGTGGAAGGACAAGAGCTTCGCCGCCGGTGTCGATCGCGAGGTCATTGCGCGCGGCGCGGAGATGCTCGGCATGGAGATCGAGGAGCTGATCACCGAGACGATCGAGGCGATGCGAACGGTCTCCGACGAGATCGGGCTGCGGGGTGAGGTGCCGGCGGGCGAGGGGAGCCCGTAGGGCTTCGGCGAGCCGGTGCGCCCTTGACGCGTCCGGCGTGCTTTCCTATCTTCACGGCTCGCGGCCGACATCGCTACCACTGCTGCCACAACGAGCTTTTCACCGGTGGCGTGTCGGTCGCCCCTTCTTTGCCCGACTGAGCCTAAACCTCGCCGGCGGCGTTTGATATACTGCACCCCTATGGCAGCACACGATCGAGGCAGCGGAGCGCGACGGAGCGGACCGGCGGTCCATTGGGCAGACCAGATCGCCGACCGCATCATCGCCGAACGCGGACCGCTGGGCGAGGAGAAGGAGCGCTTCACCTGCGCCTCCGGGATCACGCCGAGCGGCACGGTCCACATTGGGAACTTCCGCGAGATCATCTCGGTCGACCTCGTCGCGCGCGCGCTCGCCGACGCCGGACAGGAGGTGCGCTTCATCTACTCGTGGGACGACTTCGACGTCTTTCGCAAGGTGCCGAAGAACATGCCCGGGCAGGAGATGCTGCACTCCTACCTGCGCCGGCCGATCACCGACGTGCCCGACCCGTACGGCGAGCTCGAAAGCTACGCCGCGCGTAACGAGCACGACCTCGAGGATGTCCTCCCGGAGGTCGGGGTCTTCCCGGAGTACCTCTACCAGGCGCAGCGCTACCGCTCCGGCGAATACGCCCGGGGGATCAGAACGGCGCTCGAGCATCGGGAAACGATCCGTACGCTGCTCGACGAGCACCGAACCACGCCGCTTCCACACGACTGGTGGCCGGTGAGCGTCTTCTCGCGGTTCAGCCATAAGGACACGACGAAGGTCACCGGCTGGGACGGCGAATGGGGCCTGACCTACCGGTGCGAAGAGACCGGCAACGAGGAGACGGTCGACCTTCGCGAGACCGATCTGGTCAAGCTGCCGTGGCGGATCGACTGGCCCATGCGGTGGCGAGTTGAGCAGGTCGACTTCGAGCCGGCCGGCAAGGAGCATCACTCGGCCGGCGGCAGCTTCGATACAGCGAAGACGATCGCGAGCGAGGTCTACGGCTATCGTGCCCCGGTGACCTTCAAGTACGACTTCATCAGCATCAAGGGCCGCGGCGGCAAGATCAGCTCGTCGACCGGCGAGGTAATCGGCCTGCCCGAGGTGCTCGAGGTTTACGAACCGGAGATCGTACGCTACCTCTTCGCCGGAACGCGTCCGAACGCGGAGTTCGCGATCAGCTTCGACCTGGACGTCATCAAAATCTACGAGGACTACGATCGGTGCGAGCGCATCTACTTCGGGCTCGAGCAGGTCTCCGAGAAGCGCGCGGCGAAGGAGCGTCGGACGTACGAGCTCAGCCAGCTGCCCTCGACACTCGAGAAGCTCACACGCGACCCCTCCACGCTCGTTCAGCTTCCGTTCCGTACGCTGTGCAACTACCTCATGATCACCGCCGGCGACGCGGACGCGGCGCTCGCCCGGTTCCCGGGCTTCGACCCGGTAGTCCACGCCGACCAGCTCGAACGGCTCGCTCGCCGTGCGCGCTGCGCGTGGAGCTGGATCACCTCCTACGCGCCCGAGGACTTTCGGTTCGAGCTCACGCACGGCGACGAGGATCTCGTTGCGCTCACCGACGACGAACGCGCGGCGGTGGTTGCGCTGCGCGAAGAGGTTCGCGAGCGACTGGCCGAACACGACGAGAAGAGCATGCAGGAACGCGTGTACGAGATCGCCGAAGAGGCAGAAGTCGACAAGAAGCGTTTCTTCGCGGTTATGTACCAGGTGTTGATCGGCAAGGAGCGCGGGCCGCGCCTGGGCGGTTTCCTGCTGGCGATCGGGAGGGATCGACTCCTGCAGATCCTCGAGCGCTACTGAGCGGCGCCGGGCGGAAGGGCGAGGGCAGATGAGCAGCGACGAGACCAAGCGCGCGGCCGGCTATGCGGCGGCCGACCGCTACGTGAGCAGCAACATGAAGGTCGGCATGGGGACCGGTTCCACCGCCGTCTGGGCGATCCGTCGCATCGGCGAGCGGCTCGCCGACGGGTCGATCGACAACGTCGTGGGCGTCGCGACGAGCTCGCAGGCGGAGCTCGAGTGCCACGGGCTCGGGATTCCCCTTCGGTCGATGAACGACCCGCAGATCGGCGGGCGTCTCGACCTCGTCATCGACGGCGCGGACGAGGTCGATCCGGAACGCCGCCTCGTCAAAGGTGGGGGCGGCGCGTTGCTGGTGGAGAAGATCGTAGCCTACAACTCGGATCGCGTTGTGATCGTCGCCGACGAACGCAAGCTCGTCGAGCACCTGGGGGTCGACTTCCCCGTGCCGATCGAGGTGCTGCCCTTCGCGCGGGTCTCCGTGCTCGAGGCGCTGCGCGGGTTGGGCGGCGAGCCGGTCGTGCGCGTCGCCGAGCGCAAGATGGGCGCGGTGATCACCGACAACGGAAACCTCATCGTGGACGTGGGCTTCTGCGAGCCGATCGATCCGGTCGCGATGGAGGCGGAGCTCGGGTTGATCCCGGGAGTGCTCGGCAACGGACTGTTCACGCGGATCGACCCGATCGTGGTCGTCGGCCGGGACGACGGTTCGGTCGCCGAGCTCGGCAGCTGAGCGTTATTGCGACTGCAGAAACAAGTCGATCTCCTCGCGCCGCGGCGCCGAGGGCTGGGCGCCCATCCGGCCGACGCTGATCGCCGCGCCGGCGGAGGCGAACCGGACCGATTCCTCGAGGCTCTTCCCTTCGGCGAGCGCCACCGCGAGGCAGCCGCAGTAGGTGTCTCCGGCCGCCGTCGTATCGACCGCCTCCACGGGAAACGCCTCGACGCGCGAGACCCCGTCTGCGTTCACCACGAGCGAACCGGCCGGCCCGAGCGTCACGATCACGACCCGTGCCCCGGTATCACGCAGCGCGTGCGCAGCGCGCCGTGCCTCCGTCTCGTCTCCCACCGGCATCCCCGACAGCGTCGCCGCCTCGGTTTCGTTCACGACGAGCGTGTGGACCGATGCGAGCCGCTCGCGTGGGAACTCGCGAGCAGGAGCGAAATTGAAGATGAGCGGTGTGCCTTCCTCGCTCGCGACCTCGAGCACCCGCTCGACGGTGGGACGGGCAATCTCGTACTGTATGAGCACCCAGTCGCTGTCGGCGATGAGCTCGCGGTTCTCGTCGATGCGCTCGGGCGTCAGCCGGTAGTTGGCACCGGGCGCGACGCTGAGGTAGTTGTTGCCGCCCTCGCCGACCATGATGAGCGCGGCGCCGCTCGATACGCCGGTCTCCCGGTAGAGACGGCTCGTGTCGATACCGTCGGCCTCGAAGCCGGCGACCATTTGCTCGGCGTACGGGTCGTCGCCCACGCAGTTGACGAAGGCGACCGTTCCGCCTGCTCGCGCGGCGGCGACGGCCTGGTTGGCGCCCTTGCCGCCGAAGACCTGCACGAACTCGGCGTCGGGTACGCTCTCTCCGACGGCGGGCAGATGGTCCATCTTCATCGCGAAGTCGATGTTCGAGCTGCCGATCACGGTGATGCGGTTGGCCATCGGTCCTCCTGAACCGGTAGGCTACCACCGCTTTCGCAGATGCGCAACGAACCGCGAGGCGCCGACGCCCCGCTCGCAACGGCCGGCGCGGCGAGCCGGGCGCTACTGCACCAGCCGGTCGAGCACGCGGTCGTTCCTGCTCCAGTTGGGGTCGACCTTCACGCGGAGGTCGAGATGGATGCGATAGGGAAAGAGCGAGGCGATCTCCTTCTGGGCGGCCTGCCTGATCCGCTTGATGCCTGAGCCCTTGCGCCCCACGATCATGCCCTGCTGGCTCGAGCGCTCGACGAAGATCACCGCGCGGATCCAGAGCTGCTTTTCGCCCGATTCGAGGTCGTGGATCTCCATGTCGAGCACGTCGACGTAGATCGAGTGCGGAAGCTCCTCTCTCAGGCCCGCCATCGCGTGCTGGCGGATGACTTCCGAGATCCGGAAGTCCGGCGGCTGGTCGGTGTAGAAATCGTCGGGGTAGGCGGGCTCGCCCGCCGGTGCGTGCTCGTAGAGCGCGTCGAGCAGCGCGTCGAGTCCGTCGCCGGTCTTCGCCGAGACTTCGACGACGGGAATGTCGGGGAGGCGCCGGGAGAGCAGCAGACGGACCGCTTCGAGGCGATCCGCGCGAGCGACATCGGTCTTGTTGACCGCGACCACCCGCGGCAGCTCGGCGTGTCCGGCGACCGAACGCATCAGCTCGAGCTCCTCCTCGCCGGGCTGTCGCGCTGCGTCGACCACGTAGAGAATCTCCTCGGCGTCGCGGATCGTCTCCTCGATGAGGCCGCGCATATGTCGATTGAAGGTGCGCGACGAGGTGTGGTAACCCGGCGTGTCGATGAACACGAGTTGCCCGCGCGCGCGGTTGACGATACCGCGGATCCGGTTGCGCGTGGTCTGGGGAACCGGCGCGACGATCGCGACCTTGTGCCCGCAGAGCGCGTTGAGGATGGTCGACTTGCCCGCCGAGGGCCGGCCTATGACGGCTACGAAGGCAGACTTCGCGGGGGCGGCAGACCTCTCGTCGGGCGTTTCGGGGCCGTCGGCCTTTGATACCGGTTCGCTCATGCTAGTATATTAACGGTCATACATCGCATACGACCAGAAGGGGTCATCATGAACGAGTTCATACTGAACAGGGACGATCGGGCGCGCATTCGACTCGACGGCGACGAGGAGGAGGAGAACGGCGAGGAGCACAAGAACGGCGAGCAGCAACCGTTCATGGAGAAGATGCTCCGTACGCGAACCATCCTCTTGTCGGGCGAGGTCAACAAGCCGCTGGCCGAGCGCGTGGTGCGTCAGCTCGTCCTGCTCGAGGACGCCGGCGACGAACCGATCAAGGTGTTCATCGACTCGCCGGGAGGCGACGTGGACGCCGGATACGCGATCCTCGACATGATGCGGTTCGTGAAGCCGGACGTGTACACGATCGGTATGGGACTCGTGGCGAGCGCCGGCGCGCTCATTCTGCTCGCATCGCCGAAGGATCACCGGTTCGGCCTTCCCAACAGCCACTACCTCATCCATCAGCCCTTGTCCGGCATGCGCGGCGTGGCGACCGACATAGAGATTCACGCGCGCGAGATCGAGCGCATGCGCGGGCGGGTCAACAGGTTGATATCCGAAGAGACCGGCCAGTCGTACGAGCAGGTCGAGAAGGATACCGACCGGGACTTCTGGATGAACTCCGACGAGGCGAAGGAGTACGGGCTGGTCTCCCGAATCGTCACGAATCGCTCAGAGTTGGAGTAGATGGTCGATCCGCAGAGTCAGGAATGCTTCAGCGGCTACTCGGACCTCGAGGTGCCTGCGCCCATGACGTTCTCGCAGGGGAAGGTGCGGGACGTGTTCTACCTCGACGACGAGCTGGTGATCTCGACCTCCGACAGGATATCGGCCTTCGACCGGATCCTCGGTGAGGTGCCGCTCAAGGGCGAGGTGCTGAACCGACTCAGCGTCTTCTGGTTCGAGAAGACCGAGGACATCGTCGCGAACCACTATCTCGCGACGGTCTCGCCGCGGGCGATGCTTGCGAAGAAGGCGCACGTAATCCCGGTGGAAGTCGTCGTGCGCGGCTATCTCACCGGCAGCGCCTGGCGCGACTACCGAGCCGGCCGTCCGGTTTCCGGGATCGAGCTCCCGCCGGGCATGCGGTTCAACGAGCGATTCGATACGCCGCTCATCACGCCGTCGACGAAGGAGGCAGACGGCCTGCACGATCGGCCGTGCAGCCGCGAGGAGGTCCTCGAGGCGGGGGTGGTGGACGAGACGGTCTGGAACATGATCGAGGAGAAGGCGCTCGCGCTCTACGAACGCGGCCGGGAGATCGTCGCCGCGCAGGGCCTCATTCTCGTCGACACGAAGTACGAGTTCGGCCTCGTCGACGACGAGCTCTACCTCGTCGACGAGCTGCACACGCCCGACTCGTCGCGCTTCTGGTATGCGGACACCTACACCGAGCTCTTCGAGTCCGGCGAGAAGCAACGCAAGCTCGACAAGGAGTATCTGCGCCAGTGGCTCATGGACCAGGGCTACCAGGGCGACGGCCGGCCACCGAAGATTCCCGAGGAGGTGTTCTTCGAGGTCTCGCGCCGCTATCAGCAGGCGTTCGAGGCGATCACCGGCGCCGAGTTCAGGACCCAGTCCAGCGGTTTCGAAGCAGAAAAGCAAAAAGTACTGTCGTTCCTTGCGGAGCGACAGGATGACGCGTAGACACCTCTCCCTCACGGCGGCGGCGGTTACAGCTCTGGCTGCGGTGGCCGTGACCGCCGCACTGGCCGTCCGGTGGGGCGGCCTTCCCCTCGGCCTTGAACACGACCGACGCGTGTTCGCCCGCGTCATCGCCTACAACGTTCAGAATCTCTTCGACGGTACCGACCACGGGCTCGAGTACGCGGAGTTCCGGGAGAGCTCGGGCTGGGACCGCGGCGACTACTACGATCGGCTCGAGCGGACGAGCGAGGCGATCCGACGGACCGCCGGCGGGCGGCTTCCGGACATCGTCGTGCTCAGCGAGGTCGAATCGGCGTGGGTCGCAGCCGATCTGGCGCGCGACTTGCTGCGCCCCTACCGATGGGTGAGCGGCGCGCCGGAGCCGTGGCGCGCGGCGAGGCGGGAGCGCACGAGCGACATACGCGACGAGGCTTCCTCGGCTCCCGGCGCTGCTCGACCCGGCATCCGCGGCGGCGGCGCGGTTCTCGACGCGACGGCCTACCCGCCGTCTCCGACGCGCGTCGTTGCTCTCTCGCGCCGTCGCCCGGAGGTGCGCACTCACCGCGCCGTACAGGTCGATCTCGTGCCGGGCGCGGGCGCACGCGTCCGCTGGCGGGGCCGGGAGGCGCTGGAGCTACGGTTCGCCTCTCGCGGGCTGCGGCTGATCGCCGCGCACTGGAAGTCGCAGTCCGGCGGTGAGCGGGCGACCGAACCGCTGCGGATCCTCGAGGCGTCGCTCGTTCACGATCTGCTCGCGGTCACCGCGGACGCCGAGGCCGACTACCCCGCGACGCTCCTGGTGGGCGACCTGAACGAGGGTCTCGACGAAGAGAAGCAGCACGGCGGCGCGTGGCCGACCGCGCTCGCGCCGTGGCGGGCGAGCGAAGCCGTCCCGGCCGGTGCGGAGGTGCAGGGCGCAGACACCTCCGGATCCTCTCCCGCCGCCGAATCCGGCCCTGCAGCGAGGATCTGGTTCGTGGAAGCCGACACGCCGGGGGCGGTCGGTGCGACGCGAGCCGCGCCGCCCGGGCCGGTCTTCCGGACGCTCTGGGACCGATCGAGCTTCCCCGGCACCTACTGGTATCGCGGCGAGTGGGAACGGCTCGATCACGCCTTCCTGCTCGCGCCCGACGAGTACGACGGGCGAATCGAGGTCGGTTCGTGGGGCGCGCTCCTCAACCCCGACGGGACCCCCGCGCGCTACGATTCGAGGCGGGGCCGCGGATACTCCGACCACCTGCCCATCCTCGTGACGCTTACCAGACGCCCAGCTCCTTGAGCTGTCGCGTCACCGTCCCGGTCCAGTCACGGTTGGCCGCCGGGCTCGCAGGACTGGGGTGCAGGATCGAGCCGATGCGCGGCGGCGGCTCCAGCGGGCCACAGGCGACCTTCGCGCGCTGCTCGGCGAACTTGCCCACGCCCACGAGGTACTCGGCGTCCAGGGTCTCCACGAGCGCGCGCAGGAAGCCGTCGCACGCGCGGAACAGCGGCGAGCGCTCGTCGGCGGGAAGTTTATCGGGCGTGATGTTGCGTCCCGAATCGGCCATGAATACGAGCGGGCAGTAGTTTGCGACGAAGTGGTCGGCGAAGAAGCGGTCGGCCGACTCGAAACGCTCGGCCATCAGTCCCCACAGCCGCCGCCCGCTGACCTCGCTGCGATCGCAGTCGAAGCCTTCGATCGGGCGCTTCGGGTGCTCGTTCTGCGGCTGCTCCACGCTGCCGGACAGACCCATCCAGTCGCGGACCGCCGCGATCTCGCCGAAGGGTACGCCGGTCTGCGCCATGCCCCACGGACCCGGGTTCATCCCCAGGAGAATGACGCGCTTCTTCCCCTCGGCGAAGCGCTCGAGGTAGCGGTGCCACACGTCGTGAGCGTAGCGAAGCGGGTTGTAGACGGTGGCGACCGGCGGTGCGAAATCGAGCCGTCGGAGGCGTTCGAGCAGCGTGTCGACGGCGTCATCGATGCGATCGGTATTACTGTTCACGAAGACTCCCCGAAGAGCGAGAGTTGCTGCGACGGGTCGAAGAGCTCCTCGCTCTCGATGCCCAGGATCTCGCAGAACGGCTCGGCGATGGGACGCAGCTGGCGCTGCAGATAGTGCTCGTGGTCGATGGCCGCGCTGCGGCGCGACGGCGGCTGCGGCCCTTCGACCGTGATGAGATAGTCGATCATGCCCTCGCGCTCCTGCGCCGGAAGCATCGCCGCGGCCTGGACGTGCGGAGGCTTCGAGGCGGTATAGGCGGAGACCGACTTGCGCAGGCGGCGGGTGTACACGAGCTTCTCGTCAAGCGCGCCGTCACGGAGGCGATCGATCGTCGAACGGACGTGGGCGGCGATCGCCTTCGCGTCGGCGTCGGCGAAGAGCATCGCGAGCAGCTCACGCTGGAGCTCCGCGGCGGCGACGGTCCAGTCGCTGCGGATCGCCTCCATCCCCTTGATCTGCACCTCGTCATCGGCTCCGTCGCGCCGTACGGCGAGGCCGGCGTAGCCTTTCGCCCTGCCGCGGATCTCGTCGCTGCCCGATGCGCCGGCGGTGTGGCGGATGCGCGGAAGATAGAACCGGCGGTACAGCGTCTCAAACTCGAGCTCGAGACGCGACTCGACGTGCCACCCTGCGCGGACGAACTCGTCGAGCCTGCCGTTGAGCCAGCAGGCGAGCTCGCCGCCTGCCGCGAAGAGCTCGCCCACCGCCGCCTCCTGCGGGCCGAGCACGAACAGCGAGTCGGTGTCGCCGTAGAGCACGCGAAGCCCGCGCTCGGTGAATCGGTCTCGAGCCCAGTGCAGGATGTACTGCCCGAAGGCGGTGATCGCGCCGGCGAGCGCAGCGCCGGCGAATCGGCACCCCGGAGAGCCGAGCACGCCGTAGAACGAGTTCATGATGATCTTGTAGACGTAGCTCGCGACCTCGTCCCCGCGGCGTTTGGCCTCGTCCCGGTTCTCCCAGAAGCGGTCGAGCAGGTGCGGGAGTATCGATTCCGCGCGCGAGAATCTCGCGCCGTTGGGTGCGGTGATCGACCGCGGATCGCCGGACGGTGGGTCGGCGCCCTGCGGGTAGCCATCCTCGGTGTCGATGTAGCCCACCGGATCGATGCCGAAGGTGCGGATGATCGACGGGTAGAGGCTCTTGAAGTCGAAGACGAGTACGTTTGCGAACAGCCCCGGTTGGGGCTTGATGATCGCACCGCCGGGCGCCTCGCCCTGCGGCAGCCGGTCGACCCCGAGCGACGGCGCGACGAGGCCGCGGTCGTGCATCCACTCGAGGTAGAGGAACTCGAATGCGGGGATGCTCGTCCACGCCCGGTTGAGCCCGACGCCGATGAGCCTGCACCGCTTGAGCGTGAGCTCGAGCAGGCCGGTCGCGTCGAGGATGCGCAGGACCAGCTCGGCGTCGGTGCGGCAATAGTCGCAGAACGCGATCGGGTCGTCGCGATAGAGCGCGAGCAGCGTGGCGATCTTCTCCGCGCTCGTCTCCGCTTCCACGGTCTTCGTCTCGCCGAGTACCGCCTGCGCGACGCTGCCGAGCTTGCGGTCCTCATAGCGCTGCGGCCCGTAGCGTACGAGGCGCAGCGCATCGATCACCTGGCGCCCCGGGCAGCTTACCGCCGCGTTCTGCCGCCGTCCACCATCATCCTGCGTCGCCGGGAGGAACTGCGCCGCCTCGTTCGACCGTGCGATGGCGAATCGGATGCCGTGGTGCGCGAGCCGGCGCGAGACGACGGCGAAGTCGAAGTCGATCACGTTCCACCCGGTAATGAGATCCGGGTCGATCTCCGCGATCCGCCGCACGACCTCGGCGAGGACCTCGGCCTCGCTGCGGTGCGCGACGATCCCCTCTCGGCCCGGGTCGCTGCCGTTGAAGTGCACCTCGTCGACCGGATCGGTCCACGGTCCGCGCGCGACGAGACCGACGGCGAGGATCTCCTCGCTGCGGGGATCGGTCTCTATGTCGAGCGAGAGCGTCGTGAGCGCCGGCTCCCACTCGGCCGGACCGATCTCCGGGTTGATGAAGACGAGATCCACGTGGCGGCCGGCTGCCGGAGTGCCGGTAATCGTCACGCTCCCGTGTACGTGCCGATCGAGTAAGGGCGGGTCGGCGGCGTTGACGTCGGCCTCGTAGGTCCGCACGCCCGCGCGACGAAGCCCCGCGTCGGCGCTACGCGCCTCGCGGACCGACGCGAACGACACGCTGACAACCTCCTCGCCGTCGATCGTCGTCCGGTCGGTGGCGGAGACCTCGCATCCGGTCGTCGCGAGCCGTGCCCGGTCGGAGGCGCGGACGAAGAACGCCGGACGGTACGGTTCGAGCACCGCCGCGAAGGTCCGTCCGTCGTCGAGCCGTCCGAGGAGCGCGAGCCGTGAGGCGCTCCCACGAGCCCGGCGGTGGGGGCCCCCGTCGGGCTCGCCGCTGCCGCGACCCGTATGCCCGGCTGCCTGCACGAAGGCGTGGACGATGAAGCCGGTGACGCGCTGCGTCTCGTCAGCCATCGGGGCGGTCCTCGTCGAGCCGGTCGACGCGGCTGGCCACGCGCTCGAGCTTGCCGCCGGCGTCGTCGAAAGCGCGCGAGAGGTTGCGCAGATGACCGCCGGCGAGCTCGAAGCTGCGCGAGAACGCGTCGAGGTCGGTGCGCAGCGCCGCGAGCGAGTCGAGCAGCCGCTGCGTCCGCTGCGGGATAGCGAGCCCGCGCAGCCCGTACGCGACGGTCTGCAGGTAGAGGAAGAGCGTCGCCGGGCTCACCGGGACGACGTTGCGCTCGAGCGCCTGCCGCATGAGCGCATCGGCCCCGGAGGCGAAGAGCTCGACATAGACCCGCTCGGAGGGGATGTACATGAGCGCGAAGCTCATGGTGCCGTCGGTCGGGCGGATGTAGCGCTCGGCGATGTCGGCGATGTGCTTCGCGAACGCCCTGCGGACGTCGGCCGGGATGCGCTGAGCCTCAGCGCCGCCGGGGGCCGAAGCAGCGTCACCCGGCGCGCGCCGCATCGCCTCGAGCGGAAACTTGCTGTCCACCGGTACGAGTTTCGCGCCGAGCCTGACGACAGCGTCGACCCGGGCGCCGTTGGCAAAGCGGTACTGCAGCTCGTACGCGCCTTCCGGCAGCCACGAGGCGAGCAGCTCGCCGAGCAGCGTCTCGCCGACCGCGCCCCGTCGCTGGGGGACGAGAAAGAGGTCGGTGAGGTCGCGCAGCTCGCCGCGCACGCTATCGATCTGCTGGAGGATCGCGGGCACTTCCGGCGGGTGCCCGCGCCGGCGCGACGCCACGACGATGGCCACGATCGCGACCACGACGGCGACGAGCGCGAGCACGATCGAGGCGAAGACGACCGGAGTCATGCGAGGAGGGTAGTATCGGGTGAACGTCGTGTCAAACCGCGGCCGCCCCGTGCCGATACTTGGAACGATGGCCACCGCAACGCTTCACACGCGCAGCATGGACGCCGTGCAGACCCGGCTCGAGGCGCTTCGCGAGCACTTCGACCGTTACTTCGACCGCGGCTGGCTCGCGATGATCATCGACGACCTTCCCATCGACTCGTCGGTCGTGCGGCAGATCCGTGCGATGCTCGCGCTTCCGGTCGTTTACGCCGAGGACCTGCCGGAGATCCGCTACGGGGTCGACACGCTTCGTCTCTTCGCCACCGAGCTGCGCCGCCACCTGCTCCCGGTGCTTCGCGACCGCCTCGGCGTCAGCGGGTTCGGGGGGCTTCGTTCATCGCGTGCCACCGACGAACGAGTCCATCGGCAGTTCCTCTGCATGACCTTTCCGCACAATCTGCGACGCCTTGAGGAAATGGTGCACGACCTCGACGAGGCGGCTCGTCGCGCCGCAGCCGCCGGGCAGTCGTAGACCTTGTCGCCGGGCGGGCGGTATAGTGGAGGCAGCCCTGCCGTAAGGAGAACCCGTGCGGATCCTGGTTGCCGAAGACGAGCGGATCAATCAGCTCTACATGTCCCGCTTCCTGACGGAAGCCGGCCACGAGGTCGTGACCGCCGCGGACGGCCGTGAGGCGATCGACCAGCTTGTCGCGCAGCCGTGCGACGTGATCCTCATGGACGTTCGCATGCCGGACCTCGACGGCGTAGAGGCAACGCGGCGCATCAGGGCGGGCGAGGCCGGCGACGACCTGGTGAACGTGCCCATCATCGGGCTGACCGCCTACACCTCGAACGACGACCAGCGACTGCAGGCGGCGGCGGGCATCGACCGCTCGGTAACCAAACCGGTCGACGAGCAGGAGTTGCTCGCGCTGCTGGAAGAAGTCGTCCCCCGGGGGTGAGTATGCGACGTATCGTTCCTGTGGTCTTGCTTGCAGCGGGCTTCGCGCTGCTCTCCGGCTGCGAGACGCTTCGCAGCCTGTTCCCCTCGGTCGAACGACCGACCGCGCGGGTGGAATCGGCGTCCCTGACGCGGCTCACGTTTTCCGACGCGGAGATCACGACCAGGATCGTCGTCGAGAACCCGAACGCCGTTTCAGTTACGCTCACGGGGTTCGCGTACGCGCTCGATGTGGAGGGGGTGGAGCTTCTCTCCGGTCATCAGAGCGAGGGGCTCAAGATCGAGGCGTTCGGCACGAGCAGGATCGATCTGCCGTTGCAGGTGGGCTTCCGCAACCTGCGCGACACCCTCGAGGCGATGCGTGGTCGGGACGAGGCGTCCTACGCGGTTGAGGTCGATCTGCAGTTCGAGCTGCTCGCGCTCGGGGCGGTCACGATTCCGGTCCGCCGCGAAGGGACGCTTCCTGTCGTACGGCCGCCTTCGGTTCGGGTCGTCGGGCTCGCGCTCGATTCGATGGGCATCACCGCAGCCGAGCTCTCGCTCACCGTGGGAATCGAGAACCCGAACGTCTTCGCCTTCACGCTCGAGTCGCTCGACTACGCCTTCGCCGTCGACGGCAGGCTCTGGGCCGACGGGGCGACCGACCGGCCGCGGCGCGTGCCGGCGGGAGGGAGCGGGAACGTGACCGTCGACATCCGAATCGGCTTCGCCGCCTTCGGTCGCACGGTCCGCGACCTCCTGCTCGGCGACGAGGACATTCCCTACTCGTTCGTCTCGCGCGCGCGGATCGACCCTGAGATCGACCTGATGCCCACGGTGAGCCTGCCCTTCGAGCGCGAGGGGACGATTCCGTTGCGGAGGCCGTGATGAAGGGTGATCTCTGGGGCCAGCTCGGACGCTCGGACGAGGGTGGTGCGTCGTGGCAGGTCGGCCGGTGCCGCCTTTGGGTGCGCTCGGCGCGCGACGAGTGGGAGCTCGCCTGGCGTCACATCGAGACCGACGATGAGATTCCTGAAGCCGTGCCCGAAGCCGATCTCGCGTGGACGCGCTACGTCACCGTAGCCGACGACCGGGTCGAGGTGGTCCCGGCGCTTCCCGACCGACCGGTCGTCGTTCGTCCGGCCTCGCCGATCGCGATCCTGCCGGGGAGGTGGGGCGGTTTCTTCTTCCGGGTGCCGCTGTGGATTCGGTTCGTCTCGCGCGGAGAGGGCCGACCGTCGACGATGGAGGAGGTCCCGTCTCGCCGCTTGACCTCGACCTGGTTCGGCGATCTCGCCACAGGAGAGCTCTGCTACGCAATCGAGGCGCCGCTCGAGCGACGCCTCGACGATTTGCACATGGACGACGCGTTCGCCGCCTGCGAGGTGATGGTGCGGAACAACAGCCGGGAACGCTTGCGGTTCGAGCGGATCTGCGTGCACGTCGAGCACATGCGCCTCTACGACGGGGCCGACCGTCTGTGGACGAACGAGCTCCGGGTTTCGTTTCGGGGCGCAGACCAGGTGAGTCAGCTGACCTTCCTCCCGCGTCCACCGGCGCGCGCGGGCGATGCCGAGCCGCTCTCGCAACCCCGCATCGCGCCCGAAACGGGCCTCCTCAAGCGAAGCTTCGCGGTCATTCGGGAGATCGCGGGGATGGAACGATGAGCTTCCTGCAGGAGATCGACTGGGGCGGCATATTCACCGCGCAGACGCTCGCCGCTCTCGTGCGCGTGTTCGTGTACGCGGTGCTCGGGCTGCTCGCGCTCCGCGTGCTCGTATTCGTCGTCCGGCGTACGCTGCGTCGCCGAGCAACCGCGCAGGTTACCATGCTCGTCACCAAGACGATCAGCTACGCCGGCGTCGCGGCGATCGTGGCGGTCGTGCTCCTTGAGCTCGGGGTCAACCTCACACCCATCCTCGGTGCCGCCGGCATCGTAGGCCTCGCGGTGGGCATCGCCTCGCAGGCGAGTCTGTCGAACATGATCAGCGGGCTCTTCCTCGTCTCCGAGAAGCCGTTCGCCGTCGGCGACGTGATCCGGACCGGCGAGACCGTCGGCACCGTCGAAAGCATCGACTTGCTGTCGGTGAAGCTGCGCACCTTCGACAACCTGTTCATCCGCGTTCCCAACGAGAAGCTCGCGAGCGCGCAACTCACCACGATCACGAAGTATCCCATCCGTCGGCTCGATATCCACCTCGTGGTACCCTTCGACGTCGACCTGGCCGAGCTCTTCGAGCTCCTCCAGTCCATAGCGCGGGAGAATGCGAACTGCCTCCAGGAGCCGACGCCGATCGTCGTACCCGACCGCTACCTCGAGTACGGAACGCGGATCCTCTTCGGCGTGTGGTTCGCGAAGGCCGATTTCCTCGTCGTCAAGTCCGAGCTCTACGCAGAGGTTCTCAGGCGACTCGCCGCCGCCGGGATACGACCGGCCGTGCCGCGTCAGGAGCTCAGCGCGCAGCGGGGATCGCTCGAGGTCACGCTGGCCGGTGACGACGGGGCGTCCTGCGGTGCTCCCGAGGCGGGTACCGCCGACCCGCACGGCACTGGCGGCCGGTCGCTCAGCGAGGACCCTCCCGGCTGGTGAGCCGCGGCCGGTCGCTCAGCGAGGACCCTCCCGGCTGGTGAGCCGCGGCCGGTCGGCCGCGTCGATCGTCAGCCGCCCGGGCGGGACGGATGCCTGCACGCGCCGCGGATACCGGTCGATGCGAGCGCGACGAGCGCGATCTTGAGCGCGTCGCCCACGAGGAAGGGTGCCACCCCGACGGCGACGACGCGGTCCCAGCCGACGAAGCGCGAGAGCCGGACCGTGCCGGCGGCGTACACGACGAGCGTCGCGGCCGCGAGCGCGCCGATCGTGACCAGCAGGTCGAGCGCGGCCGAATGGGCGGCAGGCGCACCCCCGCCGGCAGCCGAGCTCGCCGTGATCGGTACGGGGCGACCTGAACGCGCGGTCCGGCTGCGGTCGAACCACGCGCCTACGAGCATCGCCGCGGGGAGGAATCCGAGGAGGTAGCCGCCCGTCGGACCGGCCAGGACGGCCGGACCGGCGTTTGCGCCCGCGAAGACCGGCATGCCGGCAATTCCCTGGGCGAGGTAGGCGAGCACGGCCAGCGAGCCCCGCCGCGCGCCCAGCGTGGCCGCTACCGCGAGGACGCCCAGCGTCTGGCCGCTCACCGGGACCGGCCACAGCGGCACGGAAACCTGCGCGAGCACGCCGATGGCGAGACTGCCGAGCAGGGCGATGAGTAGATCCGCTCGGCGGGTATGGGGAATCGCGAACGAGCTCGCGATCGGTGTGGTAACGGTGTTCATGACCGCATCGTAGCGGAACGGGGGACGCGTGTCATGCCGCGTACGAATCGGCTTGACGGATCCGGCACGCGGGTGTAGAGGATTCATTGTACTAAGTCTTTAGTATAATCGAATGGATGGCGAAGATGCCGGCAGAGAAAAGACGCGACGAGCTCAGCTTCGTACTCGACCCGACCGGTGGCGTGCCCTTCTACCGCCAGATCATCCAGCAGGTGGAGATGGCGATCGCCGACGGCCGTCTCGCCGCCGGAACCCAGCTGCCCACCGTACGACGGCTCGCCGTCGACCTGGAGATCAACCCGAACACGGTCGCCCGCGCGTACAGCGAGCTCGAGATCCGGGGTGTGGTCATCACGCAGCAGGGGACCGGGACGTTCATCAGCGACCGGGAGATCGATGTAACCGACGAGGAACGCGAGCAGATCCTCATGCGCCTCGTCCGGTCGTTTCTCGCCTCGGCGAGCGGATACGGCTTCTCGATCGACGAGGTGATCGCCTTCCTCGAACGTCTCAAGGAGGAAACCGATGAGTGAATCAGGAGCACGGTCCGGGTTCTTCGGCCGATTGCTCGATCGGCACGACGAGCCACCCTCGACGCGGCAGCCGGCACGGCGCCACCGTGGCGACTTCCGCTTCAACACGCTGAGCGCGATCGCGCTCGTCGCCTTCCTCGGGATCGGCTTCGGGCTGCAGATGGGCGTGGGCGAGCTGCCCGCGAGCGAGGACGTTGCGCTCGTCGCCGCGGGGGTGCTCGTGGTCGTGGGGATCCTCTTCGCGCTCCCGTACTGGGCGGTCGTCGTGATCGCGGTGGGCGGTGTGTGGGCGACGCTTCCCGTTCTCTTCGAGACCGATCTGTCGATCGCCGGCGCGGCGATCAGCCTGGGGCTCATCATCGCCCCGGGAATCGAGGTCATCAGCCAATGGGACAAGATCGTCGTGCTTCGGCTGGGGAAGTTCCACCGCGTGCGCGGGCCCGGTCCGCTGCTGCTGCTGCCGCTGCTGGATTCGATCGCCGGCTACGTCGACACGCGTATCCGCGTCACCGACTTCTCGGCGGAGAAGAGCCTCACGCGCGATACCGTGCCCGTCCACGTGGACGCGCTCGCGTTCTGGATGATCTGGGACGCGCACCGCGCGGTGCTCGAAGTGCAGGACTTCGAGCAGGCGGTGATCCTGAGCGCGCAGACCGCGTTGCGCGCGAGTATCGGCGCGAACGAGTTGTCCACGCTGCTCGGCGAGCGCGATCGGCTCTCGCGCGAGATCCAGCAGATCGTCGACGCGAAGACGAACCCCTGGGGCATCACGATCCTCTCGGTCGAGTTCAAGGAGATCCTCATCCCCAGGGAGCTCGAGGACGCGCTCTCGCGCCAGGCTCAGGCGTCGCGCGAGCGCCAGGCGCGGGTCATCCTCGGCGGCGCGGAGGCGGAGATCGCCGCGAGCTACGAGAAGGCGGCACGGACGTACCACGACGATCCGGTCGCGCTGCAGCTCCGCGCGATGAGCATGATCTACGAGAGCATCCGCAACAAGGGCGGGCTCGTGCTCGTCCCGTCGGACGCGCTGCGGACGATGAACCTCGGGACGGTGCTCGGTGCGAAGGCGTACCAGGCCGGCGGGTTCGATCCCGGCGCCGCGGGCGGCGAGACCTCCGGCGATGCCGATGGCGCCGGGGCGCCGAGTGGCTCCGGCTCTGCCTGACCCGCCGACCTTGCCCGCTTCCGCGCGCTTCGGTACGCTGGAGGTGGAGGATGCACCATGAACTACAGGGTATTCGGCAGAACCGGCTGGAAGGTCTCGGAGGTAGGATTCGGCGCGTGGGCGATCGGCGGAGCGTGGGGCGACGTGCCTGAGGACGACGCGGTCGCGGCGCTCAATGCTGCGATCGACAACGGTGTGAACTTCATCGACACCGCCGACGTCTACGGCGACGGCAGGAGCGAGCAGATCATCGCGCGCGTGCTCAAGGACCGATCCGAGGACATCCGCGTGGCGACCAAGGCCGGGCGCAGGTTGAGCCCGCACGTCGCCGACGGGTACAACCGCGAGAACCTCACCGCGTTCATCGACCGGAGCCTGAAGAATCTGGGGGTCGACGCGCTCGACCTCGTCCAGCTCCACTGCCCACCGACCGACGTCTACTACAGGCCGGAGGTCTTCGGTGTGCTCGACGATCTCGTGGCCGCGGGCAAGATCCGCTACTACGGAGTCAGCGTGGAGAAGGTCGAGGAAGCGATCAAGGCGATCGAGTACCCGAACGTCGCGAGCGTGCAGATCATCTTCAACATGTTCCGACAGCGCCCCGCCGACCTCTTCTTCAAGCTCGCGAAGGAGGCCGACGTCGCGATCCTCGCGCGGGTACCGCTCGCGAGCGGGCTCTTGACCGGCAAGATGAGCCGCGAATCGACCTTCGCCTCGGACGACCACCGGAACTTCAACCGCGAGGGCCAGGCCTTCGATCGGGGCGAGACCTTCGCGGGCGTGGACTTCGAAACCGGGCTCGAGGCGGTCGAAGAGATCCGCAAGCTCAAGCCCGCCGAGGCGACGATGGCGCAGTTCGCGCTGAGGTGGATCCTCCAGTTCGACGCGGTCTCGGTCGCGATCCCCGGTGCGAAGAACCCGGAGCAGGCGAAGGCGAACGCGGCGGCGAGCGATCTCGCCTCGCTCGACCGGGACACGCTCGAGAAGGTGCGACGCGCCTACGAGGAGCACATCAAGCCCGAGGTGCACCATCTATGGTGAGCTTCATGCGGATCCTCAGCACCGCCGGGCCGACAGCCCCGCGGGTGCGGCGCGGCGTGCTCGTCGTACTGCTGCTCGTCAGCCTGAGCGGCGTCGCGTTCGGACAGATGGACATGCTGCCCCAGATCTTCCGCGATCTGCCCCCTGAGCTGCGGCAGGGGCTGCCCGAACAGATGTCGTTTGCCGAGTACCGCGCGCTCAACCGGAACATCGACTTCTTCACCATGTTCATGTCGATGTTCGTTCCCGGCTACGGTCTCTTCCAGGTCGAGCGCCCGGAGCTCGCGTGGACGATGGTGGGCGCGCGCGCCGCCGGCTACGGGCTGATCGCGGCCGGGGTCGCGCTCCAGTGGAACCACTTCTACTCGCTCGTGGAGGACCCCCTCCCGTCGTCGGAGGACTTTCAGCGACTGCTCACCAACGGGCTCATCGCCGGCAGCGGCCTTGTTCTCGCGGGCACGACCTGGGCTGCCGACGTTGTGCTCGCCTACCAGTTCGCGAAGAACGACAAGAACCTCGTCCAGTACACCTACGGCATCCGCTCGTCCATCTACGGCAGCAGCCGGGGAGGCGCGGATGCCGGCTCCGACGAAGCGTTCCTGCGTCGGCTTCTCGCGCAGGAGGGGGACCGGCGGCTGGAGGACCAGCTGCTCGCAGACCTGCCCGAGTACGCGCGGCGCTACCCGGAGGAGGAGTTTTCGGGCGAGGCGCTCTACTTCGCCGCGCTGCTCCACGCGGAGCGCGACGACGATCCCGACGCCCTGCGCTTCGCACTCCGCTCGGCGTACCTCTACCCGCGCGGTGAGCGTACCGACGACGCGCTCCGGCTTGCCGCGCGCCTGCTCGAGCGAAATCGACATTGGGACCTCTCGTACGACGACGCGGTCGAGGTGAGCAACGTCCCCGTCGCGGAGGGGACGGATGCTCGCTTCCTCGCCGGGATCCTCCGCCTCTCTCGGCTCGACGAGCAGGAGCTCACCGAAGCGGCCGTCAGGGAGGTCCGTACGTTCCTCACCGAGTACGGATCGGGCCCGCACCTCGCGGATGGTCTCTCGCTGGCCGCGGAGCTCCTGCTTGATCTCGGACGCGTGGAGGAAGCGACCGGCTATCTCGCCGCGCTCGCCGTGAACGCACCGGAGAGCGAGGAGTGGCCGGCCGCTGTTCTGCAGCTGGCGAAGCTCTACCTCGGGCCGCTCAGAGACCGTGTCCGTGCCGAGATCCTGCTCGAGGCGCTTACGGAGCACCGGCCGGACTCTCCCGAGGCGCGTGAGGCTCGCGAGCTCGAAGGCGAGTAGGATCGAGCCGCGCCCATGGCGAAGGCGGTCACCGTCGCCCTGACGGTGTTCACGCCCATCGCCGGCGGCCACGTCGTCGCCCATCGCGACCCACTGTGGATGAACCCGTCGACGGCGAGCCTACGTGTCCTCCGTCCCGGGCACTTCGTATTCGGTCAGGAATCGATCCATCTCGGCGAGCGTTCGAACGGTGAGGATTTCGGACGCGAACGCCTCGCTCGTCGCCGCGTCGTATCGGGCGATGGTGTCGCGGACCGACCGCAGCGCGCGAGGGGCGACGCTGAGCGCCTTGATGCCGATGCCGAGGAAGAAGGGTACCATGTACGGGTCGGCCGCGCTCTCTCCGCAGACGCTGAGACGATCGATCCGGTCGCCCACACGGCGTGCTATGTCGGCTATCGTCCGCAGCACGACCGGGTGGTGGCTGCGGTAGAGCTCGGAGAGCCGTTCGTTCGTCCGGTCGACGGCGAGCAGGTACATGATGAGGTCGTTCGTGCCGATCGACAGAAAATCGGTCTGATCGGCGAGCTCCTCGATCGTGACGACCGCGCTCGGCAGCTCGACCATCGCGCCGATCTGCGGCTCGGTGTGGTGTTCCACGCCTGCTCGCTCGAGCTCGTCGATGCACAGCTCCACCTCTGCGCGCGCCTCGCGGATCTCTTCGACGCTCGAGACCATGGGGAACATGATGCGCAGGTCGGCTCCGTGACCGGCGCGGAGCATCGCGCGCAGCTGCTCGCGGAAGAGCGCCCGATTGGCGAGTGAGAACCGGATTCCGCGTACGCCGAGGAACGGGTTGCGTTCCTCTTCTCGTCCGGCGAGCAGCTTGTCTCCGCCGATGTCGGCGGTGCGCAGGACGACCGGGCGGTCGGGCATGCTCTGCACGATCGTGCGGTAGACGCGGTACTGCTCATCCTCGCTGATGTAGTCGTTGCGCACGATGAAGGGGAACTCGCTGCGGTACAGGCCGATGCCCTGCGCCTCCGCCGCGGCCGCCCTCCGAGCGTCGCTCAGGAGGTTCACGTTGGCGTAGAGGCGGACGCCGCTCGCCTGCTCCGGTCTTCGGGACGGCTGCGCGTCGGCCGACTCCCCTGAGAATACACGGCCGGCGCCGGACGCCGGTGCGGCGCCGATCCCGTGGTCCAGCAGCTGCTCGGCGGTCGGCGAGATGAGCAGCTTTCCGTTGTCCGCGTCGAGCAACAGCGGCGTACGCGTCGCGATTTCGAGGACGGTGCGATCTCCGGTCATGAGCACCGGCAGCCCCAGCGACTGCGCGAGAATCGCGATGTGCGCGGTGACCGTCGTACCCAGGATGACGACGCCGGAGGCGTGCCCCATCGCGAGGCGGACAAGATCGCTCGGCAGCACGTCCTGCACGACGGCGATGTGCCCGGCGAGCTCCTCGTGCGAGTGGTCATCCGGCGCGAGGTTGTCGAGCAGGCGCTGCCCGATGTCGCGCACGTCCTGCGCCTTCTCCGCGAGGCGCGCCTCGCGCAGCCCGCGGAACGTGCGGACGAAGGAGGCTACGACCGACTGGACCGCGTCCTCCGGGGTCTGTCCCGCCTCGACGAGGCTGCGGATCGGGCCGCAGAAGGCCTCGTCGGTGAGCATGAGCAGATGCGTTGAGAAGATGAGCGAGACGACGTCGTAGAGCTCGTTCGTCGAGTCGGAGAGCAGCGCCTCCATGTCGGCGCGCGCCTTCTCGAAGGCCGCGTCGAGCCGCTGAAGCGCTTGCTCGCGGTCCTCTTCTACCTTCTCCGTGGTGCCCCCGCGCTCCATGCCCGAACGGAACCGCAACGCCGGCCCCACGGCGACGCCTTCGCCGGCACCGTGGCCGAAGATCGCGTCCGACGGGAGCTCGAGCGATTCCTCGCTCTCCTCGATCCGGGTGTCGCCGATGGGCATCGCCGCCTCGGCGAGGATTGCGGCAAGCTGCGCCGCGGCGTCGTGGAGCACCGCGGGCGCCTCGTCGGCGAACGGTTCGTCGGCGAGCGCGACGACCGCGCCGATCCAGCGCTTCCCGTCGTGGATCGGGCTCGCGATGCGCTCGCCCCGCGGCGCGGCGTGCATGTAATCGCGCAGCGTCCCGGCGCTCAGGTCGTCGCCGTCGATGCCGCGCCGCAGCAGATCCGCAGGAGCGCGATCGGCGTCCCGGAGCGCCGTGCGCGAGCGGTCGGCCCACGCGCGGAGCGACAGACGGCTCGTCGACGGGTCGAGCAGGTAGACGCCCACGACCGTTGCCGAAACGTGTCCGCGGATCGCGTCGGAGACCTCATCGAGGTAGCCGTCGAGCTCGTGCGGTCGCTCGAGCGACACCTCCGACGGCGACGGCAGCTCGAGCCGCAGTGCCGTGCCCTCCGCAGAAGGCTCGCGCGCAGAGTCGTCGCGAGTCGCTCGTCGTGTCCCACTCACACGCAGAAGCTATGCCTGGCATGGAGGCCGGTCAAGCGGGCTTGCGACGTCAGCCGACCGCCGTGAGAGCCGTGTGGATCTCGTTGGCGATCGCGTCGGCGTCGGCGAGCCGCTCCTTC
>CAZVEF010000019.1:27617-30599 GCA_964625715.1 uncultured Spirochaetaceae bacterium
TCGGACGCCGCGCCGGGCGGTCGCGGCGTGCATGGTCCGCTCAGCGACGGGCGCCGGTGTCACGCCACGCGTGGAACCGCGCGAGCTCGTCGAGGAAGTTGGGCGTAAAGACCTCCGGATCGGTTGCTTCGATTTCGTCGAGCGTCCAGAATCGGCCCTCGCTGACCTCGCTCGGGTCGGGGTTAATGGGACCGTCCCAGATCACGCGGTAGGTGGTGACCATCTCCGACTCGTAGTCGTTCTCGTGCCGATACCGGTAGAGTCGCTCCAGCGGCGGCCCGACGATTCCCAGTTCCTCGCGCATCTCGCGGGAGGCGGCGGCCTCGTATGCTTCGCCCGCGTCGACGTGTCCTCCGACCGACGTGTCCCACCTGTTCGGCTGCACGTCCTTGTCCGCCGCGCGACGCTGGAGATAGAGTCTACCGGTCTCATTGAACACGAGCACGTGCGCGACTCGATGAATGAGCGAGGGGTTGCCGTGGACCTCGTCGCGGCGCGCGCGCCCGACGACTTCATCGTGTTCGTCGACGACGTCGAACACCTCCGCCATCAGCGTTTCCCCCTCGTCTACACCCGTCGACCTGTACGCCCACCGTCGTGTCGCAGGCTGAGTCGATCGCTCGAGTGGCCATGCGCCGAAGATAGCTGTGGGATGCAGGACGGTCAACGGTCGTGCTTCCCACGGGTCGGCATGCCGGATAACCTGTGGCCATGTGGTTCTCGCGGGCGATTCGCTCGAGCAAGCTCTTTCTCTACGCGTACTTCGCGCTACTCATGCTCTCAGGCGGCCTGATCCTCTGGCTCCTGCCCACGTGGGACGGCGAAGGCGAGCTGGGGTTTCTCGACGCGCTGTTCACCTCGGTCTCGGCCGTCGCGGTGACCGGCCTCATCACGGTCAATACGGCCTCCTACACGCCGACCGGGCAGACGATCGTCCTCGTACTCATTCAACTCGGGGGACTCGGCATCATCGCGTTCAGCACGATGCAGCTCAGGCGCTTGGGGCATCGGATCAGCCTTCGGCGCCGCGCGGTCATCACGGAGTACTACGTCGGGAGTGTCGAGCACGATCCCCGCAGGATCCTCCGCAACATCATCCTCTCCACCTTCGCGATCGAGGCGGTGCTGGTCGCCGCGCTACTGCCCGCCTTCGTCGGGCGCGGGATCGAACGGCCGGTGTTCACCGCGGTCTTCCACGCGGTGAGCGCGTTCTGCAACGCCGGGTTCTCCACCTTTGCCGACGGTCTCGAGGGATTCGCCGGCGAGGCTGCGATCACCGTGCCCATCATGGCCGGCCTGGTCCTTGGCGGGCTCGGCTTCGTCGTCTATCAGGACCTCGCGCATCGCGTCACGAGGCGGCGGCACGTGTTGTCGCTGCACACGAAGGTCGTCCTTACGTCGACCGCCGGACTCATCGGGCTCGGGTTCGTCGTTTTCTTCTTCGTAGAGGGTGGGAGCGCGTTCGCCGACATGGCGATGCACGATCGCGCGCTCGCGGCGCTCTTTCAGTCGGTGACGCCACGCACCGCCGGGTTCAACACCGTGGCGCAGGCATCGCTCTCCGAGCCGGGGACCGTGCTCACGATGGTCTTCATGTTCGTGGGCGGAGCGCCCGGCTCGATCGCCGGGGGTGTCAAGGTTACGACGGTTTTCGTCATCGTCTGGGCGGCCCTCGGCGGCACCGACGACTCCGGCGACGCGCGCCTCTTCCACCGCAAGGTATCCGCGCCCTTCGTCGCGCGGGCGACCATGTTCTTCGTCCGCGCGCTCATGATCCTCGCGATCGGCCTGTTCGCGCTCGCGCTGACGGAGGTAGTCGTTGCCGGCAAGGCGTTCAGCTTGCGCGACCTCTCCTTCGAGACGTTCTCCGCGTTCGGGACCGTGGGGCTGAGCACGGGTATCACCGGCAACCTGAGCCCGGCCGGTAAGCTGGTGATCATTGCGACGATGTTCGCCGGGCGCGTCGGCTTGATCTCGCTCGCGGTGCCGTCGACAGGCAAGCGCTGGCGCAGTCTCATCGACTACCCGACGGGGGAGGTACTCATAGGATGAAACAGTTCGCGATCATCGGGCTCGACAGCTTCGGCGTCTGGATGCTGGAGGAGCTTCTCGAGGTCAACGTGGAGGTGCTGATCGTCGACAAGGACGAGGCGATCGTCTCGCAGTACAAAAACCAGGTCCAGGCCGCTTACGTCGCCGATGCGATCAAGGAGGATACGATCCGCAAGATCGTGCCCCCGGATATCGACGCCGCGATCATCGACCTCGGCGACCGTACCGAGGTCTCCATCCTCGTCGCCAACTACCTGAGGAAGATGGGCGTTCGCAGCATCATCGCGAAGGCGGAGACCGATGAGCACGGCGAGATTCTCAGGCTCGTCGGGGCGACCCAGGTCGTTTTCCCGAATCGGGAGGCGGCCAAGCGTGTCCTTCCCCCGCTCTTGTCGGACACGATGTTCACCTACATGCCCATCAGCGAGAGACTCGTTCTCGCGGAGGTGCGTTTTCCCGACCGATTCGATGGCAAGACCCTCGTGGAGGCGAACATTCGCAACAAGCACGGGCTCAACGTGGTCGCTGTCAAGCCGCTCGGCGCCGGGGAGTTCGTCTTCGTATCGCCCGACTATCACATTTCGATCGACGACACCTATCTCGTCGTCGGCAGCCGGGACGATGTCGGGAGATTCGGCGAGTGGACCGACGCAGCCACCCGCGGGACCGGCCTCTTCCACCGCTTCTTTCGACGGCCAACCGCGGCGGAGTTCGCCTCGCCGTCTGCGGCCGCCGGCAATGAGGAGGAAGACGAATGAGCGCAGACCGGTCCACCACCCTGCCGACTGCAGCCGACCGGCAGCATTTCGATACGATCGCCGCGCACGGCAACCCGTGCATCGACACACACCACCTTGACCGGCTCTCCGACGAGGGGACCAGCTACCGCCGGGCGAGGGGGGCGCCGCGGTCGCAAGCCGCTCCGCGCGG
>CAZVEF010000020.1:0-29913 GCA_964625715.1 uncultured Spirochaetaceae bacterium
GAAAGACGCTCACGACCGACCTCGAGTACTTCGACTTCCTCTACAGCGAGAGCGGGCAGTAGGCGAAGCGCAGCGGCTCAACCGGCGCCCTCGGGCGCCGGCTTGCCCGACCACCGCGCATCGACTAAGATGCGCGGCTATGAGAATAGCAGCGCTCGCCCGCGGGCTGGAGCACTCCGCGCTGCTCGACGACGCGCCGCAGGTCGAGGTCACCGACATCACGAACGACTCGCGCCGGGTCACGCCGGGCGCGCTCTACGCGGCTCTGCCGGGCGAGCGATTCGACGGACATCGGTTCATTCCGGCGGCGATCGAGTCGGGGGCGAGCGCAGTTCTGTGCGAATCGCTTCCCGCGCGGCGCACCGGCGGGGTTGCATGGCTGCACGCGCCTCACGCGCGGCTCGCGCTGAGCGAGCTCGCCGACCGGCTGTTCGGGTCTCCGTCGCGCGAGCTCGAGGTGATCGGCGTGACGGGGACCGACGGGAAGACATCGACGGTGTACTTCATCCACCAGCTTCTCGCCCGCCTGGACGGAGCATCGGCATTCCTCTCGACGTCGGGGATGCAGATCGGTCCGGACGAGAAGCCGAACGCGCTGCACCAGTCGACACCGGAAGCGCCGGAGGTCCACCGCGCGCTGCGCGCGATGCGCGACGCAGGCGCACGCTACGCGGTGCTCGAAAGCACCTCGCACGGCCTCTCGCGCAGGAGCTGCAGACTCGCGCACGTTCGCTACCGCGCGGCGGTATTCACCAATCTCACCCACGAGCACCTCGAGTACCACGGGAGCTTCGAACAGTACCGAAGCGACAAGGCGAATCTGTTTCGCGCGCTCGACGCCGGATGCTACGCCGACGCCGGGCAGCCGGACGTCGGGTCACACGAGCCGGCACGAGGCGGCGCCGCGGTGCCCGGCCGAGCGACGACCCGGACCGGCGGCGCCGCGGTGCCCGGCCGAGCGACGACCCGGACCGGCGGCACCGAAGGCCCCTTCGGCGTCGTGAATGCCGACGACCCGCATTCGGCCTACTTCGTCGCCGCGACCGCCCGGCCGGTCCTCACCTACGGCTGCACCCCCGGAGCCGACTACCGCGCCGCCGACGTCAGCCTCTCGCCCAACGGGGCTTCGTTCACCCTCCTGACGCCCGGCGGTTCGGCAGCGTGCTCGCTCGCGATCCCCGGTCGCTTCAACGTCGCCAACGCGCTCGCCGCCGCGGCCGTCGTACACGCGCTGACCGGGTGCGACGAGACGGAGCTCGCCGCCGCGATCGCGTCGCTGCGCCCGGTGCACGGACGCATGTCGGTTGTCGCCTCAGAACCCTTCTCCCTCGTCGTGGACTACGCCCATACTCCCGGATCGTTCGAAAACGTTCTTCCGTTCTTCCGCGAGCGTACCGCTGGCCGGCTCCTCGTCGTATTCGGCTCGGCCGGCGAGCGCGACGTCGGCAAGCGACCAATCCAGGGCGAGATCGCCGGCAGGTACGCGGACGTGATCGTCCTCGCCGACGAGGACCCCCGCGGCGAGGACCGGATGCAGATCCTGCGGGACATCGCATCGGGAACGACCGGACGCGCCGAAGGGCGCGATCTGCTCCTGATCCCCGACAGGCGGCTGGCGATCCGACGGGCGCTCGAGCTCGCCCGGCCGGGCGATACGGTGCTATTGCTGGGAAAGGGTCACGAGACATCGATCATCGGTCCGACCGCAGCCGCGCCGTGGGACGAGATGGCAGTGGCGCGCGAGGAGCTCGCGCGTCTGCGAGCCGGCTCCGGGTGAGCCTACCAGTGGTTATAGCTGACGATTCGGTCGGTGGGGAGGCGCTGCAGTCGTTCGGTATCGCCGGAGGCGTGACCGACGGTGAGCAGCATCACCACCCGCATCGAGTAGGGAACGGTGAGAACGCTCTTCACGTCGTCCTCGCGAAACGTCGTGACCACGCACGAACCGAGTTCTTCGTGCGTCGCCTGCAGCATCATGAAGCTCGCCGCGATCGACAGGTCGATGGGATAGGAGAGCTGCCCGTTGGGCATCCTGTACTCGATATTCGTCGTGCACAGCGCGATGACCACCGGAGCCTTACCGACGTACTCCTGTCCGAACGCCGCGTCCTCGATCTTCGTCCGGGTGTCGGCGTCGGTCACCACGACGAAACGCCAGCTCTGCCGGTTCTTGGCCGACGGAGCCAGCCGCCCGGCCTCGAGGATTCGCTCGAGTGCTTCCTCGGACACGGGCTCATCGGTGTAGCTCCGCACGCTCGCGCGTCGCTGGATTTCCGGTAACAGCCCCATGCGTTCCCCTTGACCCATCTTACGGCTTTTACCTATGGTGATCAACACGATGCCCAGACGCCCCCTCCTGCTGTGGCTCGCGCTGACGGTCGCGGGTAGCTTACCGGCGATCACGGTGGACCCGGCCGATGTTCGTGTGCACGCCGAAGCTGTCCGTGCGACCTTCCCGAGGCCCGAGGCGTCGGAGGGCGAAGCCGAGCTCGTCGAGTACATCGCCCGCGTCGCGCGCGAGAACGAGCTCGATCCGCGCGTGCTCGACTTCTCCGGTTTTCCGACGGGCCATTCGTTCTCGCGCGTCGTCGAGGTGGTAGTCGGCGACAGCGGGTCGAGCACGGTCATGGTCGTGACCCCGCTCAACCATCCCGAAGACGCCGGCCCCGACGACGACCGCAGCGCTTCGGTCGCGGCGGCCCTTTCGATCATGGAGTCGGTCGCCGCGGCGGCGGCGGCTTCCGAGAACCCGCGCGTTACCTACCACTTCCTGTTCGCCGGTGCCGAGTACGGGTCCGGCGGCGGCTACCCCAAGGGCACGGCGCTCTTTCTCGACGCGTACTTCCCGGAGCAACCGC
Organism: uncultured Spirochaetaceae bacterium; assembly: GCA_964625715.1. Classification (GTDB taxonomy): domain Bacteria; phylum Spirochaetota; class Spirochaetia; order DSM-27196; family SLST01; genus SLST01. The sequence goes on from CAZVEF010000020.1 coordinate 2,859, forward strand.
ACGCGCTTCTTTACCTCGACGCGAGCCGTCTGCCGCCGGTTGTCGAGACCGGCGGCGGCGGACGGGTCGCACCGTCGTGGCTGCTTCGCGGCGTCGTAGATGCCGCGCACGCGAACGGCGTCACCCCCCGGGTCCGCGCCGGCCTCAACCAGCTCCATCGTCTCGGGATCTCAAACGCCCCGCGACCGCTCGTCGACTACCTCGAGGCAGGCATCCCGGCGGTCTACCTGCGGTCCGGAGCGCCGGGGCTTCAACCTCCGGAGCTTTCCACGGTCGCAACCCGCCTGGCGAACATGACGGCCGACTGGGCCGGCGCGTTCTCCGCCGGGGTTCCCGAGACGTGGGACCGACACTACCTGTACTTCAAAGTCGGCCGGCGACAGATTGCGATCGGCGAGCGGGTGTTCATCGCGGTTCTGATCGCGCTCTTCGGTCTTTCGCTCCTGTATGCGCTCGTCTTCCGGCGCCGGTTCCGCAGGTACCTTCGTACGATCGGGCGGAACGCGTGGAACATTCCGGTCCTGTTCCTGCTCATCTTCGCGTTTCTGACCGCCGCCACCTACCTGCTCGGCCTTCTGCTCTTCGCCCGACGCTTCCCTACGATCTGGGAGTACTATCCGGGAGCCTACTTCGCGTTCAAGATCACGACGGCGGTCTTTCTGTTCTCGGTCGCCGCGCAGCTTCTGCGCCACCTCCCGCTGTCGAAGAACGGCAGCTTCTACTCGGCAGCCGCGCTGTTCATGCTCTTCGTCGATATCGTGCTCTTCAGCGCGATCAACCTCTCGTTCAGCTACTACTTCGTCTGGGCGTTCTTCTGGGCGTTCGTCTTTTCGGTCGTCCGACAGCGCCTGCTCAAGGCGGTGGCGCTCGCGCTCGCGCCGTTCTTCCTCGTTCGCGTGGCGTTCGAGGTGCTCAGGATTCCCGAGCTGCGCCTCACCGAGACGCTTCTGCTCTCGACGCAGGGCGATCTCCTGCTCTCGTTCATGATCCTGCCGTTCCTGCTGATGCTCATCCGTCTCGACTTCCTGGTGCGACACCCCGTACGAGGCCGACGGGCCTTCGCGCTCCGCCTCGCCTCGATCGGGACGGGGACGCTGCTCGCGGGCATGCTCGTCTTCGTCCTGGCGAGCAATCCGTTCACGCCTGCGACGCCGCAGCCGGTGACCGCCGTCGAACGGGTCGACTACGAGGAGTTCGAGCGCACGCTCACCCTTTCGAGCCCCGCCCCTCTCGGCGAGCTCGTCGTGCTCTTCGCAGACGAGGAGCACGAGCTCGATGTGTCCGGGCGCGAGCACACGCTCACGTCTGACACGCTTCCCGACGTCCTGTCGGTGCGCCTCTCGTACGAGGACTTCCTCGACCGCGATCGGGCAAGCCTGCGTATCGACGCACCCCAACCGCTCGACGAGATCGACATTCGCTTTCTCTCCGACGAGCCGATGGTGCTCTACGACGTGAGCTACCCCTTCTCCATTACCCCCGACCGAACCCGCGCCGATGTCTACGTGGGCAAGCGCCCTCCGCTACCCCTCGACGTTCAGTTCACCGTCGCGCGCGGAACCGCGCCGGCCGTCGATATCGTCGCCCGCAGCGACACTCATCCCGACCCCCTCGAGGTGACCGGCCCCGGCCTCGAGGCGTCGACCCACCTCGAGGTGCGCACGAGGCTGGGGCAGTGAGCCACCCGGTCATCCTCCACGTCGACATGGACGCGTTCTACGCCTCGATCGAGCAGCACGACCACCCGGAGTACCGGGGTAAGCCGGTCATCGTGGGAGCCGCGCCCGGCCACCGCGGGGTCGTATCGGCCTGCTCCTACGAGGCGCGTCCGTTCGGGATCCATTCGGCGATGCCGATCAACGAGGCCTATCGCCTCTGCCCGCAGGGCGTCTACCTGCCGGTCAGGATGCGCCGCTACCAGGAGGTCTCGGGTCGCATCATGGCAATCCTCGCCGAGTACACGCCCACGCTGCAGCAGATTTCGGTCGACGAGGCCTTCCTCGACCTGACCGGCACGCGTCGTCTGCTCGGAGACCCGGAGGACGTGGGGCGCACGATCAAGGTGAGGGTCCGCGAGGAGACCGGTCTCACGATTTCGGTCGGCATCGCCCCGAGCCACTACCTCGCGAAACTCGCGAGCGAGGTGGACAAACCGGACGGGTTCTACGTCGTGCGGCCCGGGCAGGAAGCCGATTTCGTCGTCCGACTGCCGCTGAAGTCGATGTGGGGCGTGGGAAAGAAGATGCTCGCGCGCCTTCACGCGCTCGGGATCGAGACGGTCGCGCAACTGCGCGAGTATACCCGGCAAGAGCTCGCCGTCGAGCTCGGCACCGGCGCCGCGCACTATCTCTACGCCGTCTCGCGTGGCGTCGACCCCGGGCTCTACAGCGAGGCGAGGTCGAGCCATTCGATCAGCGGCGAGCGCACCTTCGAGCACGACGTCACCAGCCCCGACGCGCTCGACCGGGCGCTGCTCGAGATTGCCCATACCTGTACGTTCCGGCTGATGGAGGAGGGCGCACATTCGCGGACGGTTACACTGAAGCTGCGGCTCACCGATTTCACGACGTTTACGCTGCGTCGGACGCTCTCCCACGAGGTGACGTCGGCGGACGAGCTCTACCGCAGCGCGCGCGAGCTGCTGCAGTCGAAGTGGGACCGCGTTACTCCGGTACGGCTCGTCGGCTGCGGCCTCGGAAACGTGGAGAGCGGGCCCCCGGATGGACAGCAGGATCTCTTCGACCGGTCGAGCGAGAAGCGCATGAAGCTCGAGCGCGCGGTCTATCGCCTGCGCCAGCAGGGTCTGCGCGTGAAGAAGGCCCGTCTCCTCGACGAGGACGAGCCCGACGCGTAAGCGGTGGACCGACCTAAAGGTCGGTCACCAGCTCCCGAGCCCGTTCGAGCTGCCGTTCCTGGCCGTCACTGCGGTCGGAGATCGCCTCCAGCCGACGGATCATGTCCTCAAGCAGCCCCTCGGCCTCCTCACGGTCGCTCTGATTCGGGATGTCGACGATTCCCTCGTAGTACCAGCCCTGTTCCAACCGGTCGTTGGTAGCCGCATACGCCTCGCGCTTGTTGCCCTGTTCGCGCGAGCGCTTGCGCGCGTTCCAACCGCGTTCGATCAGGTGACTCGCGAGCTGGATATGGAAGTCGTGCTCGATCTCGTCGGCTTCGCCGGTGGCGAGCTCGGCCTCGTGCAGTTCGATCGACTTGCGCGCGAGGCCGACCGCGTAGTCGTCGTTGCCGAACGATATCACGCCCGGAACCTGGGCGTAGAGCTGACCGAGCACGTAGTAACTGTCCGCGTGATCGGGCTCACGCGCAATCGCCTCGGTCAGAAGATCGCGCATGGGCGCCGCCTTGAAGAGCGCGTTGAGGATGCCCTTCACCTGCCCCCACTTGCCTATGTTCGCACTCTGCCAGTAGTAGCCCAGATGGTTGTTCGGATCCGCCTCCACGGCGTCGACACCGTAGCGCTCGCCCTGCTCGTAGGCCGAAAGCACCTCGTCTTCTGGCGCGCCCTCGTCGTCGAGCGCCTCTCCCACCGAAAGCGTGGCACGAGAGAGGCGCCAGTAGACCGCCGCGCGCTCGGCTCCGGTAGCCGCGCTCGACAGTGCCCCTTCGAGCTCATCGACGGCCGCCTCGGACTGGTCGGCCTCGTAGAGCTCGTCGGCGAGCTCGATCGCGCCCTCGTCGAGCGCGGCGACCCGCACCGCGGCGAGCACGATCACCGCGAGCGCGACCAGCTTCCTCGTACGCATCTGCACCTCCGCACGGCCATAGTAGGTAGTCGCAAACCCTGTTGTCAACAAGGACGGGTCGGTATAATGGCGCAGATGTCGAGCTACCTCCTGCCTGTCTTCTACGCCGTACTCCAGCTGATCATCCTGATCGCGGTTGGTTTCGTCGTCCGTCGCACCGGTCACTGGTCGGATCGCTTCTTCGCCGAGCTCAGCCGGTTCGTCGTCAGAGTGGCGCTGCCGCTGTACTTCGTCGCACGGGTGGGCCGTACCGACATCTCCGGACTCGGCCAGCTTCTCATCATGCCGCTCGCCGGCGGGGCGATGGTCGGGCTCGGCCTGGGGCTGAGTTTCGGGCTCTTCGCGCTCCTGCCCTTCTCCGGAGCCAACCGCCGGGCCGGTATCGCGATGGCGTCGTTCGGCAATTCCGGGTACATGCCGCTCACGATCGGAGAGATCGTCCCGGTCTCGGTACCGATCATAGCCGAATCGTTCGCGCCCGACCTCGTTCCGATTCACGTCGCCGCCTACCTCTTCGTGTTCAGCCCGCTGCTGTGGTCGGTCGGGAACCTCATCATCACGACCCCGGAGGAGGGCCGACAGAGGATCCGATGGCAGAAACTCATCTCGCCGCCACTGGTGGGAATCGTCATCGGCCTCCTGCTGTCGCTGAGCGGCCTGCCCGACCTGTCGAACAACCCGAATCTGCCGGTGGCGCACCTGTTCGACGCGCTTGACCGGCTCTCGGCTATCACGCTCCCGCTGGCGCTCGTCAGCCTCGGCGCGCTGATCGGCGGGCTCGAGGTGCCGAAGGGCGCCTTCGGCCACTACGTGGGCCTCGCGATGTCGGTGGTGAGCGTACGCTACGTGCTTCTGCCGGGCGTCTTCTTCGCGCTCTACGCGACCGGCAGCCTGCGCATGCTCGCCCCCGCTGCGGTTTTCGCGCTCTTCCTGGAGATGCACACGCCGCCTGCCACGAACTTCTCGCTCATGGTCGGCGAGGCCGGCGTCAACACCGAGCACGCCGCGGTCACGCTGCTCGTCACCTACGTCGCCTACCTCCTCGCGATGCCGGTCTACCTCGTGCTGTTCATCGCGCTCGGCGGCGGATAGGCTCGTCGAGCTCGGCAACCAGCGGGGCGGTGATCCGTACAACCTCCTCGAGCAAGCAGTCGTCGAAGCGGGTGAAGGGGTTGGTGGTGTGCGAGTCGATGTCGAGCTCGCCGACGAATCGGCCCTCGTGGTAGACCGGCACGACCACTTCCGCGCGCGTCTCGAGGCTGCACGCGAGGTAGTTGTCCTGGGCGTTTACGTCGGGTACCACGAATCGGTCGCCGCGTTCGGCCGCCTGGCCGCAGATCCCGGTGCCGTACGCGATGCGCACGTGCTCGGTGGGCGCCCCTTCGAAGGGGCCGAGCAGCAGCACCTTGTCGTCGGGAACGGCGAGGTAGTAGCCCACCCAGTCGTAGTGCGGCACCTCACGCAGCAGGTACGCGCAGACCCGCGCGAGCGCACCGCCCGGGTCGTCGTGCGAAGCGAGTCGGCGGGTTTCTCCCACGAGTTCGGCGAGTCGATTGTCCATACCCATAGTCCGCAAATATACTGTGGAGAGCAAAGCTGACAAGCAGGAGCCCATGATCAGGATCAACGACAACTACCGCAAGCTCGAGAAATCGTATCTCTTCGTGGAGATTGCACGCCGGGTATCGCAGTTCCAGCAGGACAATCCGGACACGCGCATCATCAAGCTCGGGATCGGCGACGTCACGCGGGCACTGCCGAAGAGCGTGATCGCGGCGTTCCACGAGGGGGTCGACGAGCAAGGCACCGACGAGACGTTTCGCGGCTACGGTCCGGAGCAGGGCTACGAGTTCCTGCGAAGCGCGATCGCACACGGCGACTTCGCCCCGCGAGGTTGCGACGTCGCAGCGGACGAGGTCTTCGTGAGCGACGGCGCGAAGTGCGACACGGGCAACTTCCAGGAACTCTTCGCTACCGACTCGACCGTCGCCGTGCCCGACCCCGTGTACCCCGTCTACGTCGACACGAACGTCATGGCAGGCCGCACCGGTATCTTCCGCGACGGCGCGTACGAGAGGCTTCGCTACCTCCACGGTACCGAGGAAAACGGCTTCGTCGCGCCGCCGCCCGACGAACCGGTCGACCTCGTCTACCTCTGCTTCCCGAACAACCCCACCGGAGCGGTTGCCACGAAAGAGCAGCTCGCGGAATGGGTCGCCTGGGCGAAGGAGCAGCGCGCGCTGATCCTGTTCGACGCGGCCTACGAGGCGTTCATCCGCGACGAGACGCTCCCCCACTCGATCTACGAGATCGAAGGTGCTCGAGAGGTCGCCGCCGAGTTTCGAAGCCTCTCCAAGACCGCCGGCTTCACCGGCACGCGACTCGCCTACACCGTCGTGCCGAAAGAGCTGCGCGCGGCCGACGCGCAGGGCGACCTGCACCCGATCTGGGACCTCTGGAATCGCAGACAGTCGACGAAGTTCAACGGGGTCTCGTACCCGGTCCAGCGTGCCGCGGCCGCCGTCTTCACGCCCGAAGGCCGGCGCGAGGTGCGCGAGCTCGCCGACTACTACCTCGCAAACGCGTCGCTCATCCGCGAGACGATGAGCGACCTCGGCTACTCGTGCACGGGCGGTGAGAACAGCCCGTACGTGTGGATTCGCACCGGGACCGATTCGTGGAGCTTCTTCGATTCGGTTCTTCGCAAGACCGGCGTCGTGATCACGCCGGGTGCAGGCTTCGGCGCCGGCGGCGAAGGGTACGTGCGGATATCTGCGTTCAACCACCGCGAGCAGGTTGAGGAGGCGCTCTCGCGGGTACGCTCGGCGCTCGCGTAGCCACCGGCTCGCGCGGGCTCCGAACGACCGCGGCGGCTAGATCAGGTGGCCCATCTCGGCTCGCTTCGTGGCGAGGTACTTCTCGTTGTGCTCGTTCGAAGCGATGACGACCGGAACCCTTCGAGTGATGGTGACCCCTTCGGCCTCGAGCTTCGTAATCTTGTCGGGGTTGTTGCTCAGAAGCGCGATCGACTCGATGCCGAGCAACTCGATGATCCTCGCGGCCACCGCGTAGTCGCGTGCCTCGGCGGGATACCCGAGATAGTGATTCGCCTCGATGGTGTTCAGGCCGAGGTCCTGAAGCTCGTACGCCTTGATCTTGTTCAGCAGGCCGATGCCGCGCCCTTCCTGCTTCATGTAGACGACCGCGCCGTACTCAGCTTCGGCGATGTAGTCGATCGCTGCCTCGAGTTGATCGCGACAGTCGCACCGGAGGCTTCCCCACACGTCGCCGGTATGGCACTGCGAATGGACCCGAACCGGAACATCGGTCTTCCCGGAAACCTCGCCGCGAACGAGAGCGGTATGTTCCTTCTCGTCGCGCTCATCGTAGAAACCATAGACGCGGAAACCTCCGTGGCGCGTAGGCAGGTCGGCCGACGCGACGAGGTGTACCTGGAGCGGCTTCCTCGAACGTCTTCCGTTTACCTTCGTCGCGGAGAAGTCCTCCTCGAGGAAGCTCGGCTCACCGGACAGCTTTGATCGCAGCTTCACGTGATCGATCTCGATCTTCGTCTCTACGTCGGCCATTTCGAACCCTTTCATTTCTCCATTCCTTCCAGCCGGAAGGTACGGCTCTTCTCAGAACGCGTCAACAAAACGCTTCGCTTCCCGGATGTCCACCCGCCCTTAGTATACTGTGGGCTGTGAACGAGTGGCGACCGCGCGTAACTCTCTCCTACGCTCAGACTCTCGACGGGCGAATCGCGACGGCGAGCGGGCAGTCGCAGTGGATATCAGGCAGCGAGACGCTGCGGCTCGCGCACGAGCTGCGTCGCGACCACGACGCTATCCTCGTGGGCGCCGGTACGGTGATCGCCGACGACCCACGGCTGACGTGTCGGATCGCCGACGGGCGCAACCCGCACCGCTGCGTGCTCGACTCGTCGCTCCGCATTCCGACGACCGCACGCCTCGTCGCGCACGCGGGTGAGACGGCGACCTCGGTGTTCCACGACGGCTCGGCTGCGGACGACGGTTTCGACCGCCGCGCCCGTGCGCTCAGGAACGCCGGCGTCGAGCTGGTCGGGGTACCGGCTTCCGTGCACGGTCTCGACCTGCGCGCGGTCCTCGAGTATCTGTACGCCTCGGGGGTTGCCTCGCTGCTCGTGGAGGGTGGTTCTCGAGTCCTGACGAGCTTCTTCCGCGCGCGCCTGGTCGACCGGCTCGTCCTGGTGAGCGCGCCGATGATAGTCGGTCGTGGTACCGAGGCGATCGGTGACCTCGGTGTCGAACGCCTGTCGTCGGCGCAGCGCGGGACGACGAGATCGGTGCGCCGACTCGGGGACGACGTGGTCTGGGAGATCGGTTTTGAAGGCGAGTAACGAAGTAGCGAGAACGGTCGTATTCGAGGCTCCGGGCGCGGTCGCGCTCCGACGCGAGCCGGTCGAGCCGACCGACGATCAGGTCATCGTGCGTTCGGAGCTGATCGGCATCAGCCACGGTACCGAGCGGCTCTTCTTCAGGGGGCCGTTCCCCACCGGACAGCTCCTCGAGCGGCGACACACGATCGGCGCGGCGGCCGGATACCCCATCGCCTACGGATACATGAACGTCGGGACGCTCGAGGACGGCACGCGAGTCTTCGCCTTCGAGCCGCACCGTGACGTCTTTGCGGCCGACGGCTCGTCGCTCCTCACCGTGCCCGACGGCATCGCTCCCGACGACGCGGTGCTCTACCCCTCGGTGGAGACCGCCGTTCAGATCGTCCACGACACCGCCCCGGCGCTCGGCGAGCGCGTGCTCGTCTGCGGCCTCGGCGTGATCGGCCTGCTCGTGACGACGCTTCTCGCTCGTTTCCCGATCGAGGTGGTCGCGGTCGACCCGGTCGCCACCAGACGACGCCGCGCGGAAGCGCTCGGCGTGGCCACCGTAGACGCCTCCGACCCGGTGGCAGCCGACGAGCTCGTCGCCCGAAGCGAGACCGTCGGGTTCGACACCGCGATCAACGTCAGCTCCTCGGGCGAGGCGCTTCAGCTCGCGATCGACGCGCTCAAGCCGGAGGGCACCGTCGTCGAGGCGTCGTGGTACGGCGAGAAGACGACCGAGCTCTCGCTGGGATCGGCCTTCCACCGACGTCGGCTCACGATCCGCAGCAGCCAGGTGTCCAGCCTGAACGCGGCCATGCAGCCCCGCTGGAACCGCGAGCGGAGGACCGCGCTCACCTGGAAGCTCGTGCGCGACCTCCGTCCCGGCTCGCTGATCACGCACCGATTCGCGCTGGACGATGCGCCGCGCGCGTACGATTTTATCGATCAGGAACCCGACGGTCTGCTTCAGGCCGTGCTGGTTCCGTAGGAGGTTTCGTGTTTCGAGCAGGAGTCTCGCGTCCGCTGCGGGCGCGGCACTATCTCGTCGGCGATTTCGGCGACGAATCGACCCCGCACTCGCATCCCTACCGCGTGGAGGCGATCTCGCGCACGCGCACGCTCGACGAGAACGGGTTCTCTACCGACATCGCGGCGATGGAGGCGGTACTCGATGAGCTGCTCGGTTCGATCGACGACGTTCTGCTCAACGATCTGCCGTGGTTCGCGTCCCGCCAACCGAGCCTCGAGAATCTCGCGGTCTACCTGGCCGAACGACTTCGCGAGGGCCTCGCCGCGCGCGATGCCGCCCCGGAAGAGCCGCTCGAGATCCGGATCTGGGAGAACGAGAGCGCGTGGGCAGGGTATTGCGAGCCCGAATGAGCGGGCCGAATAGTCGCGCTCACGATCGCCGTCCGCACGTCATCCTCCCCGCCCCGGCCGGCCGCACGAGCGGAGGGTTTCTCGTCAACGGTCGCCTCTTCGCGCCCGGCGAGCACGCCGTGGTCTACGTCTCGACCACCGACGGACTCGCGCACGAGCTCGATGCGCTCGGTCGGTCGGATGTCGCGGTCGTCGATTCGCTCTTTCTCTTCGAGACGGCACAGGCCGAAACGCTCGTACGCGCGGCCAGGAGGTCGCGGATCATCCTCATCGCGCATAGCCTGCCCAGCCTCATCCCGGGGACCACCGCCGCGTCCCGGCTCCACCTGCTGAGCCTCGAGCGAGCGTTTCTCTCCGTTTGCGCCGGCGCCCTCGCGCCGAGCGCCTTCATGGCAGCGGCGCTGAACCGGCGAGGCCTGGTACACGAGGCGATCGCGGTCATCCCTCCGGCGCCGATCTGCGACGGGCGCGGCACGCTCGCCTCCGTCGACGCCCCGCCGACTGCCCCGCGCCCGGCGCTCGGACGCGAGGTCGGACGCTCCGATCCCCCGATCCAGGTGCTGACCGTCGCGAACTGGTCCCCTGCGAAGGGCGTCGCGCACGCGGCCCGGGCGCTCGCGATCATCGCAGACCTCGAGTGGCGATGGACGGTAATCGGCAGTCGCGACGAGGAGTCCGGATACGCCGACGAGATCGTCGGTTGCCTCGCGAGCGAAGGGCTCGAGGCGCGAGTCGAGCTCGTGCAGCCCGTACCGCCCGACGAGCTCGCCGGCTACTACCGGCGCGCCGACCTGTTCGTTCTGCCGTCGCTCATGGAGAGTTACGGCCTGGTCTACGCCGAGTCCCTCTCCTACGGGGTACCGATCGTCGGGTACCGCGCCGCTGCGGTAGAGGAGGTCGTCGGAGACGCGGGGATCCTCGTGCCCGCCGGCCGGGTCGATCTGCTGGCGCAGGCGATCCGCGACTTCTTCACCGGCGACGCGTACGCTCCGGCGACGACCCGCGCCGATGACCGGGTGGCGCCGACGATCGCGATCCTTCGCGACCGAGCCGTAGCGCGTGCGGCCTCGCTGCCGCGCTGGCAGACGGTCGGCACGCGGTTCACCGCAGCAATCGCCCGTTTGTGCACGAGAAGGCCCGCAAAGACCTTCCCCGGCGCGAACTCGGGAGAATCGCCTCGATGATCTGGCTCGCGCTCCACTCGCTCGCCGTCGTCGCGCTCTCGGTGCTGCACGTCGTCTGCGACGTCGTCTGCGACGTCGCCTGCGACGTCGCCCCGGCGACTGCGATGCTCCTCGCGCTGGAGTCCGCGCTCGCGTTCGCATGGCTCTTCGCCGCAGCGGGTCGTTCCGCATGGCGCGCCCCGAACCTCCTCACGCTCATCCGGCTCGCAGTCTCCATCGCGCTGCTCGGCCTGCTCGCGCTTCGGCAGCCGACAGCGACGCTGGTCACCGCGGTCTTCGTCGCGGCGCTCGTCGCCGAGACCACCGACTTCCTCGACGGACTCGTCGCGCGCCGCGTTGGCCCGAGCCCGTTCGGCGCGCGACTCGACATGGAGGCCGACGCGACGTTCATCCTCGCGCTCTCGCTCGTTCTCGTCGGCTGGTTCGATCTGCCCGCATGGGTCGCCGCCGCTGGTATCATCCGCTACGCTGCGGCGATACCGTTTCTCCTCTTGCCGGAACCCGCTTTTCCCCGCAGCTTCTCGCTCTTCGCCAAATCGGCGTGCGCGGTGGCGGCGATCCTCCTGATCGCGGCGGCAGCGCCGCTCGACGCCTCCGAAGGCCCTGACCGCTTCATCGCCGCGCTCCCCGAAGCGCGACGCGCGCTCGCCGCGTCGGCGGTCGCGCTCCTCGTCGTCTCCTTCGGGTGGGAGGGGCTGTTGCGACTGCGGGCACGCAAAGGCGGCGTTGAGGACCGCGGGCTGCGGCGCGGTCTGGTCGCTTCGGTGGTGACCTACTACGGCGTGCCGTTCCGGCAGTTCGCGATCCGGCGATTCTACCGGCGGTTCGTCGAACCCGGTGATCTCGTGTTCGACGTGGGCGCGCACGTGGGCAACCGAATCGCACCGCTTCGCGCGCTCGGTACACGCGTGGTCGCGGTCGAGCCGCAGCCGCACTGCGTCGCCCTGCTCGAGCGCCTCTACGGCGATGATCCGGACGTGCGCATCGTCGACGCGGCGTGCGGGGCCGACGACGGCGAGGCCACGCTGCACATCTCCCGAAAGCACCCGACGCTCTCCACGCTGTCCCGGCGCTGGACCGAAGCGATCGATCGCCACTACGCCGAGCACGACATCGCGTGGGATCGTGACGTCACGGTGCGCACGACGAGCCTCGACACGCTGATCGATGAGTACGGAGAGCCTGCCTTCGTGAAGATCGACGTGGAGGGGTTCGAACCGGAGGTTCTCGCAGGGTTGAGTCACGCCGTCGCCGCCGTCTCTTTCGAGTTTCTGCCCGCGTCGGTCGAACCGGCGATAGAAAGCATCGGGCGCATCGACGCGCTGGGCGACTACCGGTACGCCTACTCGATGGTCGAGACGATGCGATTCGCCGACGACCGGTGGCATTCGGCGGCCGGGATGATCGGCATCCTGCGCGCCATGCCGGTGCACGGGCGTTCGGGCGACGTCTACGCCGTGCGTCGCGATCTGGTTGCCGTCGACGGCGGCCTGCGGCCGGGGCGGCGCGCATGAACAGCGCGCACGCGCGCACAGCCGCCCGGCTGCTGCTTCTCTCGATCGGTCTGGGCGTCGTGCTCGGCGCGTTCCGCTGGGTGCCTCGCCCGGGAGCGCTGCAACTGGTCGCTCCCACCGTGGAGAGCTTCGCGATCATCGCGCTCGTCTGGTGGGCCTCGCGCGCCGAGCGCACGCTTGCGTGGGTCCACGTGCTCGTTTCGGCCGCGACCGCCACCCTCGCCGTCTTCGGGATCGGTGAGGCGTTCTATCAGGCGATCTTCCGCCGGGCGTTCGTCCCGTGGACCGACCTCGCCTTCGTCAGCCCGCTGCTGAACATGGTCTTCGAGACGAGCCTCTTCGATCGGATGACGTTCGTCGTCGTTCCGATCGCCACGCTCACGGGACTCGTCGCCGTGCTGGTCTTCTTCATCGTGCGTGCCCTCGACGCGGCTTTCCGCCGCGGCGATACCGCCGACGCGATCGTGCTGTTCGTCGTGCTCGGCGTGTTCGCGGTCCTCCGTGTCGGCGTGGGCGCCGCAGACCCGGCCCGTTCGGTCCTCGAAGAACCGCTGGCCGTTCGAGCGGCGCGGCAGATTCACCCGCCGCAGGACGAGCCGGATCGGCCCGTCGCCGGTTCACCGAGGTCTGAACGAAGCGTCGAGTCGGAGCCGAGCTACGCGTTTCCCTTTCTCAAGGATCGCGACATCCACCTCTTCATCGTCGAGAGCTACGGCCATACCCTGCTCAGCAACGCCGATCATCGGGCGCTCATCGAACCGGTCTACGAGGAGCTCGAGCGACGGCTTCGCCGCAGCGGCTATCACGGCTCTACCGGCTTCCTCGTCTCACCCGCGTTCGGAGGCCGGTCGTGGCTCGCCGACGCGACGATGCTTACCGGTACCTTCCTCGACACGCAGCACAAGTACGAGCGCATGATCGAGTCGGACACGCGGAACCTCACGCACATCCTCGGCGATGCCGGCTATCATCGGCTGCTCGCGGCGCCGGGGACGTACGAGGCGGACGCCGAGTGGCGCGCCTTCTACGAGTTCGACCAATACCTCTTCCGCTACGATTTCGGCTATCGTGGTCCCTTCGTCTCGTTCGGAGCGATGCCCGATCAGTTCCTGATCAAGCGGGCAAACGACCTCGCCGCAGCGGAGGGTCGCCCGTTGTTCATGAATTACCTTCTCGTCTCGAGTCACGTACCCTTCGACCGGCTGCCGCGGTACGTCGACGACTGGTCGCTCCTCGAAGATGGATCGATCTTCAACGAGCTCGAGATCCGCACCTTCGACAACAACTGGCTCGGCGGCGAAGAGTACCCGGATGGCTACGTTGCGAGCATCGAGTACACGCTCACCTCGATCACCGAGTTCCTCGCACGGCTCGAGGATGAGGCGCTCGTGATCGTCATCGGTGATCATCAGCCTCGCATACCGATCGCGGAACCGGACTCGACGTTCTCGGTTCCCGTCCACTTCCTCTCCCGCGATCTTGAGCTGGTCGAGCCGTTGCGTCACTACGGCTTCGAGTACGGTTTCGCGCCCCATCCCCATCTCGCCGCCGCGCCGGACGAGCACCCGCGGATGGACCGTCTGCTCGAGATGATCCTGGATCTGGCTCTCGGCGTCACGCCGATGTACGACTATCTCCAACCGTGAAGACGACGTAGTAGTATCCGAGCAGACGGCGCTTGAGCGCGAGCTGCAACGCGTTTCCGCCAAGCAGGTTGTCAAACCACGCGGGTCGAACCGGCCACCATCGCACGAGCGCCATGAACCCGCGGGCGAGAAGGTCCCTCGGCCGATCGAGCTCGAGATACGGTGTGAGGTCGCGCACCTCATCGAGGACGAGGCCCGCCTGCACGCCGGCGGCGACGAGCTGCTCGAGAGAGACCAGCCCGTGCGCGTGCCACCCCTTCTCGAACTCACGAAGCCACCTGCGCTCACGCCGGTCCGGACCGCGGCGGGCACCGGTGCGCGAGACCATGTCGTCGACGACGATCAGCCTTCCTCCAGGCTGCAGCCGGGCGGCGATCGCCCGGAGCGTGGAGCGCGCGTCCTCGATGTGGATGAACGATTCGACCGCGAAGGCCGCGTCGACGGGCTCGTCGTCGTACGCTCGCCAGAACTCGTCGGCAGTGAAGTCCGCCTCCACCACCTCGATGTCCGGCAGCCCGCGCTCGCGGACGTACGCCCGGGCGAGATCGGCCTGGACCGCGCTGATCGTCGCCCCGACCAGCGACGCCTGCATGCGGGATCCGAGGTAGATCAGACTGCCGCCGACGCCGCATCCGAGGTCCGCGACGCGCGGTGGCCGGTCGCCCGGCGGTGTTGCACGCTCGAGCTCGGCGAGGATGAGCTCGTTGACGTACTCGATCGCCTGCTCGCGGCACTCGACGCCGGGCCCCCACACGGCCCGGTGAATCGCGAGCTGGCGTCCGCCGTGCCCCGCGAGCAGGAACCGCCGGGTATTGCGGTTGTAGTACGATCCCACGTCCGAGCCTGGTCGCCTGATACCGAACTCCTCAATCCTTCTTTGCGGGTGAATCGCGAGCCGCAGGGGTTCCCGGTCCTGCTCGCCGCGCACATTGTATCAGCGTTCGGTACCGGCATCCACGCCGTCACCGGCCGGCGAAAGATGCACCGTGCGCTGCGCGCAGAGGTTCCGCCGGCGGGTGCTACGACTCGAGCTCGGTGACCAGCGCGTCGAAGATGGTCAGCATGTCGCCGGTCGTCTTGCGAAGCCGACTCGCGAGGATCTTCGCGATCTCGCGCGTGACCGGCAGCGCGATCTGCGGGAACCGGTTGCCGAGCTCGAGAAAGTCGTGTTTCGTCACGACGAGGAAGTCGGAGTCCTCGGTCGTGACGATCGTCGCCGAGCGAACGTCGTCGTCGATCAGCGCCATCTCACCGAAGAACACGTTGTCCTGCGCTCGAAGCTTGACCACCGTATAGTCATCGCCGGCACGCGTGCGTCGCCTGATCTCGACCCGGCCGACGAGCATGATGTACATCTCGCAGCCGCGTTCGCCCTCCTTGATCACGACCTCCCCGCTCGGCAGGCTCGTCTGCCGGCAGATCGACCGCAGTCGTTCCATGTATTCGTCGTTCTCCCGGATGTCCGCGAACAGCGGGATCTGCTTCAGTTTCTCGGTCACCGACGCGTCCATCTACTCGTCCCTCTCGAGCACGATCGCCATAGCGTGTCGCTGAATCTCGAAATCGTCCGGGGGCAGCAGAACGGGCTGGTTGACCTCGAGCCCCTTCACCTTCTGCATGTTGGCGATCAGCTGCGAGACGTCGCTCGTCTTCTGCGCGTCCCGCAGCGCCTCGATCTTCATCGCGTTCGGCGAGCCGGTATTGGTCAGAAGCCCGAGCAGGAGCCGGCGCCCGTCGTTGGGAGGCTGACTCTGTCGGTACTCGCCGTACGTCCTGTTCACGAACGCGTGCGGAATCTCGAGCGTCACCAGCCGCGAGCCGGCGCCGCCCTGACCGAGCAGCTCGTGGATAATGTGCGAGAGCCCGTTGGTCGCCGAGCTCGAGGCGATCATCTGGCGGGCAAAGTCGCGGCTGAAAAGGATCTCGTCGCACTGCACGTGCTTGAGGTAGCTCTCGTACTTGCGGTCGAGGATCTCGGCAGTGACGTAGACGTCGCGCGCGAGGCTCTTCACGGTCAGCACCGCCATGACCGTCTTGCTGTCCACTTCGCTCACCGACGAGCTCTCGAGCGTATCGGCGATGATGACGACCTTGCGGGCCTTGCGCACATTCGCCCGCTGGAGCGAGAGCTCTGAATGGTAGTCGCCGCGCACGAACTTCAGTCCGCGCAGATCCTCCTCTTCCTGGAGCTCCTGCACCTTCTCCGGTTCGACGTTCGAGACGAGGACGAGGTGGTCCGAGTCGAGCTCGGAGGATGTGTGAAGGATATCGCGCAGAATATCCTTCATGTCCTCGCGCCAGCCGCAGATCACCAGATGCCCTTCCAGTGTCTTGAAGTCCATCAGGCCTCTCCTTGCACGGGTGTTTCGTTCGACGAACAGCGAAGCGAGCGCACCGGAGAGCAGGCTCATCGCGCCGACTCCTACGAAGATCGTCACAATCGCGAGGACTCGGCCGCCCATGGTCTGCGGCACCATGTCGCCGTAGCCCGTCGTGGTAAACGTCACGATCGTCCACCACAGGCCGTCCATCAGGTCGCGGAACCGGTCGTTCGACCTCGCCTCAAGAAGGACCGCCAGCGCTGCGGCGGCGAGGAGAAAGAACACGACCATGACCACCGGGCGGGCGTAGCGTGAGGTACGATATCGGTGCAGAAACGTGCCGAGCTGCCGTCTCATAGTGGCGAAAGAATACCAACGCGATCTTCGGCGATCAACGACATCTACGTCTCCGCCGGTTGGACCGAGGCTTCGGCGACGCGCACAAACTCAGCCACCGGGGCCCGCAGCGCCTCCAGGTAGTGACGACAGCGCGCCTCGTCTTCCAGCTTTGCCGCAGCCTCGAGGAATGCCGCGGCGTCGCCGAGCGGCATCGCCTCGAGGTTACGCGCGCCTCCCTTCAGCCCGTGCGCCTCTCGCTGCAGCGTCGCGTAGTCGCCCTCCTCGAGGTAAACGCGGAACTCCCCCTCGATCGACGCGCACTTCTCGACGAAGCGCGAGACCACCGACCGCACTACCTCGGCGTTCCCGGCGAACCGCGCGACCGCAGCCTCGAAGTCGAACGCCGGCCGCGTACCGTCGCTCAACCCACCCCCGATCAGATCGCCCGGGACCTCGTATCCCCGGTCGCCGACCGTGTCGGGGGATTCGGCTGATACCAGACCGCTCGGCCGTTCGCCCTCGCTCCGTGCAGCCGTCACCGGAGCGGACCGCGAACCCACCCACTTGTCGAGCAGCGGGACGAGATCGTCGCGCTTGAACGGCTTGGTCAGGAAATCGTTCATCCCCGCGGCGATGCACTTGTCGCGCTCGCCCTTCACCGCGTTCGCGGTCACCGCGACGATGGGGCCGTGGTACCCGGCGCGCCGAACGGCTTGGGTGGCCTCGTACCCGTTCATCTCCGGCATCTGCACGTCCATGAAGACCATGTCGGGGTCCTCGCGCTCGACCGCTTCGACCGCCTCCCTCCCGTCGGCGGCGAGGAAGACCTTGTGCCCGAGCCGCTCGAGAATCGCCTTGAAGAGCGTCTGGTTCACCATGTGATCCTCCGCGACGACGAGGCGCGCAGAGACCGGAACAACCTCCTCGACGAGCTCGCCGTCTTCGAGATCCTCCTCGTCATCGGCGGGAGCGAGCTCGAGATCCGCGGCGAGCGCGTTGGAGATCTCCTCCTGCAGCTCGGACCGGCTGACGGGCTTTCGCGCGTAACCGTTGAACCACATCAGCCGCTTCATCTTTGCCTCCCCGGCCATGAGGCCGGTCGGGCTGAGCAGGATGAGCGACGTGCCGTTGATCGCCTTGTCCGCGTTGATCTCGCTCGCGAGATGCCACCCGTCCATCCCGGGCAGCTCGAGGTCGATCAGCGCGAGGTCGAACGGAGCGCCGCCGGCGGCTTCGCGATGGAGAGCGTCCATCGCCTCCTTCGGACCGCCTGCGGCCGCGACCGCACCGCCCCACCGCTTCACGTAGTCCCGGATCGTCTCGACGGACGACGCGTTATCGTCGACGAGCAGCACCTTCCGTCCGTCGCAGACGGCCTCTTCGGCCTCGGCGGCTTCGACCACATCGAAGGGGATTTCGAACCAGAACGTCGAGCCTTTCCCGTAGACGCTCTCTACGCCTATCTCGCCGCCCATCATCGTCACGAGACTCTGCGAGATGGAGAGCCCGAGTCCCGTCCCGCCGAACTTCCGCGTCGTCGAGGAGTCCACCTGTGTGAACGCGCGAAACAACCGCTTGAGGTTCTCCTTCGGGATGCCGATGCCGGTGTCGATGACCTCGAAGCGCACGCGCGTGCGGCTGCCACGACGTTCGATGACACGGGCCGCGATGCGGATCTCGCCGCCTTCTGCGGTGAACTTCACCGCGTTGTTGACGAGATTCACGATGATCTGGCGCAGCCGGCCCGGATCACCCCTTACGACCTTCGGCACGCGAGCGCCGGTCCACTGGACGACCTCGAGACCCTTCTTGTGGGCCTGCGGGCTCACCATGTCGACAGACTCTTCGGCGACCTCGACGAGGTCGAAGTCGATCGTCTCGAGCGAGAGCTTGCCGGCTTCGATCTTGGAAAAATCAAGGATATCGTTGATCAGGTAGAGGAGCACCTCCGCGGCGAAGCGGACCTGGTCGGCGTACTCGTGCTGTTCCGCGTCGAGATCGGTATCCAGCAGAAGCTCGATCATGCCGGTGATCGTGTGGATGGGCGTACGGATCTCGTGGCTCATGTTCGCGAGGAACGCCGACTTCGTGCGCGTCGCGCGCTCTGCGGACTCCTTCGCTCGCTTCAGCCGCAGCTCGGTGTTCTTCTGCAGCGTCACGTCGCGCGCGTTGACGAGCAGGAGGGGGTCCGAGTCGCTGTCGGTGATCACCGAAACGTCGAGCTGCCAGACGACGTGCCGCTTGAGATTCGCCACGTTCACGAGCCAGCTGTAGCGTTCTCCCGGGTACGAAAGCGTGGCCACCCGCTCCTGCGACGGGCGGCGGTCGTCTTCGGCGAAAAGCTCCCAGAGCGTCTGAGGGAGCTGCGGTACCGCGTCGTTACGAGCGAGCTCATCGAAGGCGGGGTTCGACAGCACGAAGGTGCCGTCGGCGCGGATCACCGCCATACCGATCGACGAGTTCTGAAACATCGCCTTGAACAGTCGTTCGATTCCGGACATCAGAAATTCGTCCTCAGGACCTCCCGGGCCTTGTTCAGCACCGCCTCCGGCTGGAGCGGCTTGATGAGGTAGCTTGTCACGCCGAACTTCATCGCCTTGACCACCGTCTCCCGTTGCGAAAGCGCCGACAGTACGATAATCGGCACGTCGAACCCCTCGCGCTGCATCTGCGCCATGACCTGGAAGCCGTCCATCTCGGGCATCATGAGATCGAGGAACACCAGGTCGCACTCCGGGGCGTTCGCGTCGTCGACGAACTGCCTGCCGTTCTCGTACTCCCGGATCGTCGGCCCCATGTCGGAGAGCACGGCCTTTACCATCTCCCGAATGACGAAGTCGTCGTCGACGATCGCGATCGTGACGGCCTCACCGAGCTCGTTCAAGTCGAAATGCGCCCGATCGCCTTCGAACTTCATATCGACCGACTCTTCGCGATCGCTTCTCGGGCTCGACGCCTGGAGGAACTCCTGGTGGACGGTGCTGCTCTCTCGGTCGATGTAGCTGCCCGCCTTCCTCCCGAGCAACCCGTCCATCGCGCTTTCGAGGCTGTTCGTGACCTCGACGCCCTCGTATTCGTCCCGGTCGGCTATGAACTCGCTCACGTACTCCGAGTTCGTCAGGATCCTTACCTGCCGCGGTTTCGCCTTCGTATTGTCCATCACCGTGGTAAACAGCGCCGAGAGCTTGAACGAGTCGTCCGGCCCCACCTCGATGCTCGACATGATGATGAGGACCTTCGGGCTCTTGACCTCGTAGAGATCCATGAGCTCGACGATCTTGTAGCGGAGCAGCTCGATCTTCTCCTTGTTGAGCCCCTGAGCGATCTCGATAAACAGAATGTCGTCGTTGAAGTGCGCTTCGATGATGCAGGGGGTCGTGTCGATGTCGAGCGAGACACCCAGAACCTCCGAGACCGTCTTGACGAGCGCGTCGATGCGGATCGGCTTCGTGAAGAACTTCCGTACGTTGAACCGCGCGACTTGTAGAAGCTTCTCCCGATCGATCTTGCTGGACGCCATGATCACCGGAATCGCAGCGGTATTCGGATCGTCCTTCTTCTTCTGCAGAAGGTCGACCGACGACGTTCGCGACAGGTAGTAGTCCATGATCACGAGGTCCGGGAGCTCGCGCCGCAGCTTCGCCGCGCCGTCGAGGCCGTTCACCGCCCCCACGACCTCGAACCCGAACTCACCGAGTTTCTGGGTGAGGAAATCGCGAAACAGCTTCGATTCGTCGATTACCAGTATCTTCTTCACGTAGCCCGTCCTTAGAGGTTTCTGATTTAGTTATAATTAAGGAGATAATCTTGCGCAAGGAGTTCTTCCCGGGGCCGGCTCAGTTGACCGAGAGCGCCCGCGGGCACTACGATGCCGGGCTATGAAGCGATCCTGCATCGTCATGGCCCTCGCGCTCGTCGCGTCGGCGCTCCCGGCGCAGAGCGACCGGTGGGAGTTCCGTTTCGCCCCGCGGTTCTGGGGGGTGACCGTCGCCGGTCGCTACACACTCGCGGCGCCTTCTCCCGACGACGTGGAAACGTCGATCACCGGGCTGCTCTCCCCCGCCTACGAGAGAGCCGGTTACTACCGCGCGGCCGACGGATCGCTGTACACCGTCTCCGAGAACCGCAACGACGCGGCGACGACGGATTTCAACCGCTTTGACGTCGTCTGGCAGCTCGGCGTTCAGCAGGGCATTCTCGATCGCGGCGGTGACACCGCCGACACCGCCGTCGCCTTCCTGCTCTACCGCGGGCAGTACGACCTGCCGTTCCGCGACGACGGGCAGCTCTTCTTCGCGAGCGACCTTCCCGAGGCCGATTCGAGCCTCCGCGGCTCGATCGTGGGAGGGATCGCCTACCGCGACGTGAGCAAGGACGAGGTCACCCGCGTGCAGCGCGGGTTCGCCGGCGAGCTCGCCGTCGAGTGGGGACCGCCGTTCCTGCACAACCAGCTCCTCGGGGAGGCCGACTACAACCGAACGACGCTCGTCCTGCGCGGCTATCTCCCGGTATACGAGCTCGCTCCCGTCGACGGACGCAACCGGTTCTCCGCCTACCTCGCCGCCTTCTCGGCGGTCGACTGGGCGAATGGGCCGCAGATCCCGCAGATCATCCGAGCCACGACCGGCGGACGCTCGGTCCGCTCGGCGACCGGCGGTTCGGTGCGAGGCTACCGCTCCGGGCGGTTCGACGCGACGTTCAAGACGGTCGGCAACGTGGAGGCGCGGCTGAACCTTCCGGCGATCGTCGTTCCCGGGATCGTACCGGGGCTCGTGGTCTACACCGACGGCGGCTACTTCTACGACGTCTCGCAGACCTCTCCGGAGCCCGCCGAGAACAGCGGGCTCCTCCTCTCGAGCGGGGCCGGGTTCTACCTCGACCTCTTCGACACCGCCGAGCTCGTCTTCTACTCGAACTACCTCTGGTCGCAAACCGACGTCTCGGGCGAGCGATGGGTTCCGTTCTCGCTCGGCTTCGGGTTCCACTACTGATGCTGCTCGTCGACGAGGCGACCGGTCTTCCGATCGGCGACCCGGACGATCCGATCGTCGACCCCGCCTTCGCCGCCCAACCGCCGCAGACGATCGCGAACGCGGTGCAGCAGGCGGTCGACACGATGATCCTCTCGGCGTCGGGCTGGCGCGCGGTGTTCGCCGCCGACGGCGACGAGCAAAGCACGATCCCGGAGGTCTGTCCCCCGCTTCTCGTCGTCGCCGGCGTCGCGGCGCGCTGCTTCGCCGCGCTCTTCGAGCCCACCGGCCGGCGACCACCGCGAGTGGCCGTAGCGCTCGACTCGAGACCCACCGGACCGCTCGTCGCGCGGGCGGCGATCCGGATCCTGCTCGACGCGGGCGTCGAAGTAAGCTACCCCTTCGTGTGCGCGTCGCCGGAAGCGATGGCGTACGCCGCTGCCGCTTCCGGCCTCGACGGCTTCTTGTACGTGAGCGCGAGCCACAACCCGGTCGGCCACAACGGGCTCAAGATGGGCGGCTCGGACGGCGGAGTGCTCGGCGGCGATGCGGCCGCATCGCTCATCGACGCCTTCGACGAGCTCATCGGCGACTCCGGCGAGCTCGCCGCGATCGCGACCTTGCTCGCCCGACCCGCGCGCACCGAAGAGCGCGCGGTTCTCGAAGGTGTCCCCGCGGCGAAGCGCTGCGCGCTCGACACCTACGCGGCCTTCTGCAGCCGGGTCATCGCCGGCGAAGGCCCCCGCGCCGCGCACGCGCTCGAGATCCTGCGTTCGGGGATCGCCGCCGGGCGTCCGGGCGTCGTGGGCGATCTCAACGGGAGCGCGCGCACCGCGACCATCGACCACGATTATCTCTCGGCCGCCGGCTGCCGACTCCATCTCATCAACGCGAGACCCGGGCAGATCGCTCATCAGATCGTCCCGGAGGGCGCCGGTCTCGCCCCGTGCCGCGATGAGCTCGAGCGGCTCGCGAGCGCTGACGACGGGTGGGTCCTCGGCTACGTCCCGGACAACGACGGCGACCGCGGGAACCTCGTGTACTACGACCGGCGAGGCCGGCGTGCCCGTCAGCTCGAAGCGCAGGAAGTATTCGCCCTCTCGACGGTCGCCGAGCTTGCGTGGCTCGTCTTCACCGGCGAGCTCGCCTACGACGCAGCGGGACGCCCGTCCGGTCGCGTAGCGGTCGTCGTCAACGGTCCCACTTCGCTGCGCATAGACCGCATCGCCGAGCGTTTCGGCGCCGAGGTGCACCGCACCGAGGTGGGAGAGGCAAACGTGGTCGCACGGGCGCGGGAGTTGCGCGGCGAAGGGGTTCTCGTTCGGGTGCTCGGCGAGGGGTCGAACGGCGGCACGATCATCCACCCTTCGGCGGTGCGCGACCCCCTGCACACGATCCACGCCGTTCTCAAGCTCCTCTACGCCGACGCCTCGCGGGAGTCGCCCTCGCCGCGCGCGATCTGGACGGCTCGCTGCAAGGCGAACCAGGAGGACCCCGCAGCACCGGACCTGTCGGGACTCATCGCAACGCTGCCGCGCTTCGCGACCACGAGCGCGTTCGAGGAGCGCGCGGTCATGCGCATCCGAAGCGATTCGCACGCGGCGCTCAAGCGCGAGGTGGAACGCCTGCTCGACGCAGAGGTGGAGACGATCATCGCCTCACTTCCGGCGGCCCTCGAGGTCACCTCGCACCGGATCGTCAACTACGAGCGCACGACCGTGCGCCCGGGAGCCGGCAACCGGACCGGCGCCGAGCGGGGCGGGCTCAAGGTCGAGCTCGTCGACGACTCGGGGCGCGCGCGCGCCTTCCTCTGGATGCGCGGCAGCGGCACGGAGCCGGTCTTCAGGGTGATGGCGGACGTGGAGGGGGACCGAAAACAGACCGAAGCCGCGCTGCTCGACCGGCTGCGCGACCTCGTCGCGCGCGCCGACCGCGCGGCTACCGGAGCGTGACGCGGCGTCCTTCGACGACGATCAGACCGTCGCGCTCGAGGCCTTCGAGCGCGGGCTCGAACCGCTCGTCGGTGGGGCCGATCGACGTCTCGAGCTCCTCGATCGACAGATCCGGCGCGCCGCTGAGCGCCCGCACGATCCGTCCGCGCACCTCGCGTACCGATCCGGCGAACGGGCTCTGCTTCGCGTAGGACGCGCTGCGCCGGTTTGCGTTCGGGAGCAGCCTGCCGAGCATCGCACCGTAGTCCATGAGCGCGTAGTACCATTCCCGCACGCGATCGGGCGGCAGGACCGCGGCGAGCAGCGGCTCGAGCTCGCGGTCTGCGACCGCCTCGGCAAACGGAAAGAAGAAGTGAATCAGCAGCCGCCGGATATTCGTCTCGAGCACCGTCACCGGCGCGCGGTAGGCAAACGCGGCGACCGCCGATGCGGTGTACGGTCCCACCCCGGGGAGCGATTGCAGATCGGCCACGTCGGACGGCACCCGCGCGCCGAAGCGCTCGACGATCACGCGTGCCGCTTCGCGGAGGTTGCGCCCGCGCCGGTTGTACCCGAGCCCCTGCCACAGAGTCAGAACGTCCTGAAGCGACGCCGAGGCGAGATCGGCCACGGTGGGGAAGCGCTCTATGAACGCCTTGTACTTCGGCAACACCCTGGCGACCTGCGTCTGTTGAAGCATGAACTCGGAGACGAGGATGCGGTACGCGTCGTCGGTCTCTCTCCACGGCATGGACCGACTCGCGCCGGCGTAGTGATCCCACACGACCGACCGAAACCGCTCGGCGGTCTGCGCGTCCACAAGCGGCAGCGCTCCCCGCTCACCGCCGCGGGCGGCCGCGGGCATGCCCGGCAGCCCCGCGACCGCGGCGAAATCGACGTTCGGCGGTCCGCCGGGAAAGACCAGCTCGGCCGAATCGAACCACGGGCGGCCGGAGGTGCTCGTCGCGGGCACCGCCACCGAACGCATTCCGGCGCGGCGGGCGGCCTCGACCCCGTGCTGCGAGTCTTCGATCACGAGGCACGCGCGCGGGTTCACTCCCAGGCGCCGCGCCGCCTCAAGAAAGGTATCCGGATGCGGCTTGGCGCGCGACACTTCATCCCCGGCAACCGATGCGGCGAAGTACCGCGCGAGCCGGGTCTCCTCGAGCACCCGGTGGAGTACGCGGCGACGCGACGACGTTCCCACCGCGAGAGCGAGCCCGTGGACGTGGCAGTAGCGCACGAGCTCCACCGAAATCGGGAACGCCTTCGTCCGTCCGCGCGCGTACTCGAGGTAGAGATCGTCCTTCTCGGTCACGAAGGCGCCCGCGTCCGCGTCCAGGCCGTGACGTTCGCGCAGAAAATCGACGAACGGTGCCCCGCCCATCCCCACGACCTCGTCCCACTCCTCGTCGGAGAGCTCGATACCCTTCGAGCGCAGAAACCGGACGTCGACCTCGCGGTAATTGGGTTCGCTGTCGATGAGCGTGCCGTCGAGATCGAAGACGACGCCGCGGATGTTGCCCGCCGTACCGATCAGCCCGCGCCCTCCCGGTTCCCGGTGACCGCGACGCCCGGGCCGGCGGGCCTGTCACGCGTCTTTCGCGCCTTCTCGGCCTTGCGACTGATCTTGTTCCACACGCCGGTGAGCCCCATCGCCTTGCGCGCGGCGAGTATGGTCTGCCGCGCTTCCTCGCGCATACGCACCGTCCCTTCGTAGAGGACCTCGTCTACGTATCCGCTCTTCGCCTCGAGCTCCGCGCGGCGTTCCCGGATCGGATCGAGGAAGGCGTTGATCGCGCCGGAGAGCTTCTGCTTCACCTCGACGTCGCCCACGCGTCCGGCGCGGTAGCGCTCCTTCAGGTCGTCGACTTCGGCGGTGTTCGGGTTGAAGACGTCGTGGTAGACGAAGACCGGGTTCCCCTCCACGTTCCCGGGGACGTCGGCGCTGATCCGGTTCGGATCGGTGTACATACCGTTGACCTTCTTCTCCACGCTCTTCGCGTCGTCGGAAAGCATGATCGCGTTGCCGAGGCTCTTGGACATCTTCGCCTGGCCGTCGGTGCCGACGAGCGTGGGCACATCGCCGACCATGACATCGGGGACCGGGAAGACCTCGCCGTAGAGGTTGTTGAACCGGCGCGCGAGCTCGCGCGTGAGCTCGACGTGCGCTTCGTTGTCCTTACCTACCGGTACGAGGTGCGCGCGGGGGAGCAGGATGTCGGCCGACTGGAGCACGGGATAGCCGAGCAGGCCGAACGGCATCTCGTTGAGGTGGGCGTTGCGCGCCATATCCTTCAGGCTGGGCATCCGTTGCAGCCGGGGCACCGTGACGAGCATCTCCAGGTAGAGATTGAGCTCGTGCGTCTCGGTGACGGCGCTCTGCAGGTAGATCACGCTCTTCGCCGGGTCGATGCCGCACGCCATGTAGTCGTACGCCATCTGCCGCGCATTTTCGGTGATGGCCTCGATGTGCTCCTTTTCGGGCCGGGTTGTGAGCATATGCAGGTCGGCGACGAGAAAGAAGCACTCGTACTCGTCCTGCAGCCGGACACGGTTCTTGAGCGAGCCCACGTAGTGCCCGAGGTGGAGCCGGCCGGTAGGACGGTCTCCGGTCAGTATTCGTTTCTTCTCTTCCATCGCTTCCTACTCTGCCTCCCCATCGCGCGTGGACCGCTCGTGCTCGTCGGATTCGGTGCGGCCCATCAGAACGGCCACGAACTCGTACCCGGGGATGTTCTCGAAGACGATCTTCAACGCGACCGTGAGCGGGACCGCGAGGAAGAGCCCCACGATGCCCCACAACCACCCCCAGAAGAGCAGTGAAAAGAGGATCACAACCGGGCTGATCTTGAGCCTGTCACCCTGCAGCTTCGGATCGATCACATTGCCCAGAACGAGTTGAATTGTCAACATGGAGACGGCCGCGCCCACGATGGGATTCGCATCCGGGTAGAACTGAACGACCGCGAACAGCGAGCTCGCCACGCCCACGACGATCGAGCCGATCGAAGGGATGAAGTTGAACAGGAAACTCAGGACCGCCCACACGAAGGCGAAATCGACGCCGATGATGCTGAAGGCGGCCCAGACGAGGAGCCCGGTCGCCAGGCTCACGACGAGCTTCACCGAGAGATAGCGCCCGATCTGCGCGTTTGTGTGGCCCACGATGCGCCACAGCCTTTCGGTGCGCGGGCCTTGGAGCGCCTCGGTGACTTTCGGCCGCAGATACGGCTTCTCCAGCAGGATAAAAAGCAGGAAGATCAACACCATCGTCAGGCTTCCCAGCACGGAGAGGAAGCTCCCGGAAAACGAGACGAGATAGGTGCCGATCCGGCGCGTGATTTCGAACTCGGTAAGCAGGCTCGACGGTGCTTCGACGTAATCGATCACCTGCCGGGCGAGGTTGAGCATTCGGTCGATGTAGACCGGCAACTGCCGCACGACGCGCTGAACGCTCGTATAGAGGATGAACGCGACGAGCGAGCCCAGGCCGAGCAGCAGTGCGATCACGGCGAGGATCGCGAGAAGCCGGGGCACCCGGATTCGATGCAGCGCCTCGACGAGCGGACTGAGCACGAAGCTCAACAGGAGCGCGATCACCAGCGGCTGCACGATGCCCGCGGTGAGTTTCAGGACCCCT
>CAZVEF010000021.1:0-29848 GCA_964625715.1 uncultured Spirochaetaceae bacterium
TCGCCGCGGACACCGGCTCGCGCTACGAGACGAAACGGCCGGGCGTGCGCCCCGAACCGTTGCCCGCCGACTTCTGAGCGGACGCGGCGCCGTGACGAGCGCCGCCCCACCTGCCGGCGGGCGGCCTCCCTACGCCGGCCGCGCGAGCAGCAGCGCGGCGGTGTAGGCAAGCGTGTAGATCGCGACGACGGCGATGATCGACGTCATGTTCGCCCCCTTGGTCGAGCGGCCGTAGCCTCTCGCGTGCATGCCCGCGAGCACCGCGGCCGTCGCCGCCGCCCCCGCCGCGACGATGACGGGCGCCGCCGGCGGAAAGAGCGGGAGCCTCATCGCGGCGAAGACGGCCGAGCGCAGCGGCGGAATCATGATGGTGGCGAGCAGTGCGTAGGCGCCGGCGACGAGCGCGTCGATGAGGACCATCGCCGCCGTCCTTCCGACGACGATGGAGAGCGTTCGCCTGCCTGCAGATCGGTCTCCCTCCATATCGCACGTATTGTTCACCGTGAGGACCGCGGCGATGAGGAGCGTACTCGGTATCGACGCGACGAGCGCGGCGGTGTCGAGGCGCCCGGCGTGCACGCCGTAGACGACGAGAAAGAGCACCGTTCCCAGAAAACCACCGGCAAACACCTCGCCCGCCGGCGTGCGCGAGATGGGCAACGGACCGCCGTTGTACAGAAAGCCCACGAGCATGCTCGCCACACCGGCGACGATGATCCACCCGGAGGAGAGGAGCGCGACGGCGATCCCGGCGACGCCCGCGAGCAGGTAGAGGACGATCGAGACCACAAGCGCGTGGCCGGGGGCGACCCCCTCGTGCACGAGGACCTTGTTGCGTTCCTCGGTCGAACGCCTGGTGTCGACGCGGCGTGCGTAGTCGTAGAAGGAGTTGAACGCCGTCGTACCCATATCGACGCAGAGGACGGCCACCGCGAGGAGGATCGCCTCGAGCCACGAGACGCGGAACCCGGCGCCCGCTGTGTAGGCTGTCGCGAGCGTGTACGTGGAGACGCTGATTACCTTGGTTCGCATCTCCACCACGGAGAGGAACTGACGCACGGTCATGACGGCAAAGGTGCACGCCCGCCCGACTCGTGTCCAGTACCTCCGGCGGCAGGCGCGGTCCTTCACGCCCGGGCGGCGATGGGCTAGGATGGCCTCATGCCCAACGAGTCGACCGCGCCGATCACGATCCTCTACGCCGACGACCATATCGTCGTGATCGACAAGCCGCCGGCGATGCTGACGCACGCGAACAGCTTCGATCGGCACAGCCCCACGGTCGTGATGGTGCTCGGCAGCAGGCTCGGCGCCCGCGTCTACAACGTGCATCGGCTCGACCGAATGACCACCGGAGCGATGGTGCTCGCCCGTCACTCCACCGCGGCCCGCGAGCTCTCGCGCCAGTTCCGCGAGCGCGAGGTCGACAAGCGTTACCTCGCGCTCGTTCGCGGACACCTCGACGACGCGGGCACGGTCGAACTCCCCATCGCCGGACGGTCGACCCGTGACGCTCAGCAGGCGATCACCGACTACCGCACGCTCGACCGCGGACGGGTGGCCGAGCCGATCGGCCGCTACCGCGAGGGCTGGTTCAGCCTGGTCGAGCTCTCGCTGCATACCGGCCGCAGCCATCAGGCGCGCAGGCACCTGCACCGCATCAACCACCCGGTCATCGGCGACAACAAGCACGGCGACCGTGAGTACAACCGCTGGGCGTGGAAGCGTCTGGGCGAGAGACATCTCTTCCTGCGCGCGGTCGCGCTCCGGTTCGCGCACCCTGCCAGCGGCGAGCCGATGGAGGCGTCCACGGCCGTGACCGAGCCGTGGGAGCGTCTGCTCGCCGAGGTGGGCATAGCCGTACCGGAGCACTACCGGGGTGCGAGCACGTTTGCACGGGCGTCCTGCGCCGAGTAGGGTCTCTGCGGCACCCGGCCGCGTCGTGGTCTCGCTGTCCGAGTCACCCGCCGCCGGTCTCCGCCCCGGGCCCGGGCCGCTCCGCGGCCAGATCCTCATCGCCGGCGCGCCCGGCACCCGCCGTCCCGCCGCCCGGCGCTTCGTTCGAGGGCACCCCGCCGCCCGGAGCGCCTTCCACGGCCTGCCGGTTCGGCCCCGAAAGGGCCTTCACGCTCTTGCGCCGCGACAGCCACGCGCCCCAGAGCAACACCACCCCGGCGGCTGCAACGATGCCCGGAACGACGATCGCCCACAACGCGCCGGCGCCGAACTCGCCTCCGAGGAGCGAGTACCACAACACGGCTGCCTCTGCCGTGCTCGCGAGCGCGATGAGCCCGACCAGCGGGTTCGTATCGCGCCTGCGGAACGCCGCGATCGCCAATCCGAAGCCCTGGACCGACACGAGCCCCGCACCGAAAAACCGCATCCACGCGAGGTTCGCGTCCTCGATCTGCGCGAGCGCCACGTACCACCCCGGGATGATCAGGAGCACGCCGCCGGCGACGAGCGCGAGCAGCGCGATGAGGATGAGGGCGAACTTGACCATCGATTCGTGCATACCGTAGCATACACCCCAGCCGTCGATTGGCCAAACGCTGTGGGCGCGGGCGCCTGTCGTGCGCGGCGAACCTGCATGGAGGTGCTATGGGACGCGGAGACCGACGAAGCCGAAAGGGGAAGCTCTGGCGAGGGACCTACGGCAAACGGAGGCCAAAGAAGCAACGCAACCACGACCGCAACAGTCGCTCGACCTAGGCCGACCGCCGGCGGCCTCAGCCCCGCTCGGCGAACCAGCGCACGATCTCGCTCGCGCTCGTCTCGCCGAGGTCGGTGACCACCATGTGCGCGCCCCGTTCGCGCAGCCCGTCGGGGTCGCCGTTTCGCGCGACGCCGAGCACGAGCCCGAACGACCCGTTCTTTCCAGCCTCAACGCCCGAATAGGCGTCTTCCACCATCATGCTCCGCTCGGGCGCGACGCCCATCCGCTCGCAAGCGGTCACGAAGATGTCGGGCGCCGGCTTGCCGCTGAGTCCGAGCTCGCGGCTGTCGGTGCCGTCTACGACGGTCTCGAACCGTTCGAGCAAACCGGTCTGCTCGAGCACGAAGCGGCAGTTGCGGCTCGAGCTCGCCACGCCGCAGTGAACACCGCCGGCGATGAGGTCGTCGACGACCGCCATCGTCGTCTCGAAGATGGGGATGTCTCCGCTCTTCACGATCTCGCGAAACCGCTCGTTCTTGGCGTTGCCGACCGCGCAGACGCTGTCCTGCCCCGGCGCGTCCGAGGCGTCGCCGCGCGGCAGCTCGATCCCGCGCGAGGCGAGAAACGCCGCCACGCCGTCGTACCGCGGTTTGCCGTCGACGTAGGGCACGTAGTCACGATCGTGCTCGAACGGGGTGAAGCCGTCGCCCTCTCGCGCGCGCAGCAGTTCGTCGAAGGTCTCCTTCCACGCGCGGAAGTGGATCACTGCGGTGTCGGTGATGACGCCGTCGAGGTCGAAGACGGCTCCTTCGGGAAGGTCGATCTGGTTCATTCAGTGTGCTCCTTTCACCCGTCCGACCGCGCCGAGCGCCGATACCAGGACATCGGGTCCCGAGCAGAATCCGGCTCGTGTTGATCGGCGTCGCACCGCTCGTTCGAGCTCGGCGTCGGCGGCAACGAAAACTGCGTCTACTTCATACCCGGCGTCGGCGAGAAACTCAACCATGGGCAGGTCGCTGGCGGTGTCTCCGCACACGAGGACCGGTTCGCCGCGCGGCCGGAGGCCGAGCTCGCCGAGGAGGAACCCGACCCCGTCGCCCTTGTCAAACCCTCGCGAGCGCGACCCCTCGGCGGTGAGGGTGAGCTCGATGTCGAACCCGGTGTCGACGACCTCGATGCGCTCGCCGTACGGGTCGAGATCGCTGACCGCCCTGTGCACATCGTCGAGAAAGCTCTGCGAGACCTCCGCAGGCACGCTTCGGTGCATGTCCTGACGGCTCACCGTCAGCTGTCCGAACTTTCGTTGATAGCCCGATCCCACGAGCGGCAGGACGTGGTACTCGGGCCGTTCGAGCAGCGCTTCGATCCGGTGGTCGAGCGCGATGAGCGCCGCGCGCTGCTCGGCGGTCAGCGGATAGCTGCCCGTCTCACCGTCGGCGAAGAGGTACTCGAGCCCCTTGCTCCCGGTGAGGTGCACCGTGCCCTCGGGAAAGGCGCTGAGGCTGAGCAGCCCCTGCCCGTAGAGCGGTCCGGAGGTTACCACGACGAAGTTGTCGGTGCGCTCGCGCGCGTACCGCCCGATGCGGACCGCCGCGTAGAGCGGCTGGTGGGACGAACGGTAGCGCCCGCAGTAGTTCGCGATCGTCCCGTCGCGGTCGGTGAAGACCGCGGCGTAGCGGTGGTCGGAGAGCAGGCCGACGAGCTGCTCGTACTCGGTTTCAAAGGAACCCGGGACGCGCAGCGTACGCACGACCGCTTCCATGCCCTCCCGCAGACAGAGCAGGTCGCGATCGAGCTCGGAAAGCTCGTAGTCGAGCGTCAGACGCACCTCGCGTCCGTCGACGGAGAGCTCGCGGACCGGCCCCTCACCGGGCAGCGAATCGAGCCGCTCGCGCGCTTCCTGCAGACGCTCGAGCGCCTGCCGGCACGGTTCGGACGCGCGACACGCCCGCGACGTATCGGCGTCGAGGCCGAGCTCAAGGATGGCCGAGGCCGCCCTCCGGCGGTGCGGACGCAGCGTATCGAAGAGCTCGTAGAGCTCGCCGATCGTCATGAGCCGACCTGGTTTACGACATTCTGCATCGTGCCCGCCGCGTACGCCCGGATGTTCTCGGCCGTCGTGCGGAGGATGCGCTCGACTGCCTCCCGCGTGTTGAACGCGCTGTGCGGGGTGATGTAGACGTTGCGCAATCGCAGAAGAATGTGGTCGGCGAGCAGCGTTTCCATGTGATGATGCTCCCGAAACGCGTGGTGGAGGAGCTCGGCCTCCTCCCGGATCGTCGGCTCCTCGGGCAGGACGTCGAGCCCGACCGCGCGGACCTTCTTGCGAGCGATCGCCTGGACGAGCGCCTTCACGTCCATGAGCGGCCCCCGCGAGGTGTTCAGAAACACGACCCCGTCCTTCATCTTCTCGAACTCGGGCTCACCGATGAGGTGATGCGTCTTCGTCGAATAGGGAACGTGCAGCGTGATGACGTCGGAGGTCGCGAGCAGCTCGTCCATGCCGACGAACCGGAACCCGAGCGATCGCGCGAGCTCGTCGTCGGGCTTGACGTCGAAGGCGATGATGTCCATGCCGAACCCGCGAGCCATCCGGATGACGTGCTGACCGATACTGCCGGCACCGATGACGCCGAACACCTTGTCGAGCAGATCGAAACCCTGCAAACCGACGAAGCTGAAATCTCCCTTGCGAGTGCGGTCGATCGCCTCGGTGAGGTTGTGGCTGATCGTCAGCAGCAGACCCATGGTATGCTCGGCGACGGTGTTGTCGCCGTAGGTGGGGACATTCGTCACCGGGATCGAGCGCTCGTCGCACCGCTTGAGATCAATGTGGTCGTACCCGGTCGAGCGGGTCGCGACAAGCTTGAGGTGAGGGAGCTTCTCCAGGACATCCGCGGTCACTTTCGAGTAGATGAAGACCGAGACCATCTCCGCGTCGGCGTGCTCCTCCACGGTCGCCGGCGTCAGCGGCTCGCTCACGAAGCAGACGTCGTGGTCCTGCTCGAGCTCGCCGAACGCCTCGCGCTCCCACTCCTCCACTTCGAATACGCAGATCCTCATACCATCAATATCAGCGCAGCCGCACCGTTCAGGCAAACTGCTTGCGGTGAAACCGGACGATCATCTGAATCTTCGACCGCTCGTCGAACGGGTTCGCGATGATGTGATCAATGTCACAATGGTAGGTGATGAAGTCGCCGGTCGCGAGCTCGGCCCACTTCTCCCCGGCTTCGACGCGGACCCTTCCCTCCAGAACCGTGAGATACTCCTCCGTCCGCGGTGCGTGGGGACCGGAGACGAGCTCGGTACCGGGGTCGAAGGTGAGCTCGTAGATCTCGAGGTCCTCCGCCATCGACAACGGCGAGTACACTCGCAGGTGGGGTCCGTTCTCCGACGTATCGAGCGTGACGACGTCCTGCTCGCGGGTAACCGCGAATCGGCGCGCCGGCTCCCAGCTCCCCTTGAGGATCGCGTCGAGCTCGACCTCCAACCCGCGCGCGATCTTCCAGATCGTGAGCACCGTCGGGTTGACCTTGTCCGATTCGATCTGGCTCAGCATCGCCTTGGATACACCGCTTCGTTCCGCGAGTCCGTCGAGGGTGAGCCCCTCCTCTTTCCGGATGCGCTGGATGTTCGAACCGATCTGGGGCGGGGGTACGGGCTTCATCGCTCCTCCTTGCGGGTACCGGTTGACGTCGCCGCACGATCATCATAGTATACCAGCTGGTTCAGTATATTAAACGAGGCGCGCAGCGTCAAAGGAGTAGTCGTGGGCGAGCGTATCCTCCTCACCGGTGGACTCGGACAACTCGGTTCGGAGCTGGCGGCCGAGTTGCGCTCCCGCTACGGCGAGGAGGCGGTCGTGGTCACCGACGTTCGCGAGCCTGAGAGCCCACCTCCCCGATTCTACCGCCTCGACGCGCGCGACGGCAAACGGCTCGCGGAGCTCGTCCGTTCGGAACGTATCACGCGCGTCTACCACCTCGCGGCCCTGCTCTCCGCGGTCGCCGAAGCGCGCCCTCAGGACGCCTGGGGGATCAACATGGACGGGTTGTTCGCCGTCCTCGAGGTCGCGCGCGAGGCGGGAGCGAGCGTCTTCACGCCCTCCTCCATCGGCGCATTCGGCCCGCAGACGCCGAAGGACTTCACGCCGCAGGACACGATCCAGCGGCCCACTTCCATGTACGGCGTGACGAAGGTCGCCGGCGAGCTGCTCTGCGACTACTACTACTTCAAGTACGGCGTGGATACGCGAGGGATCCGATTCCCCGGCATCATCTCGAATGTGACCCCGCCCGGCGGCGGTACGACCGACTACGCGGTGGAGATCTACTACGCGGCGGTGCGCGAGCGCCGGTACACCTGCTTCCTGCAGGGCGACACGTACCTGGACATGATCTACATGCCGGACGCGATCAAGGCCGCGATCGACGTGATGGAGGCCGATCCTGCCCGCCTGCGCCACCGCAACGCCTTCAACGTCACCGCGATGAGCTTCTCGCCCGAGGATCAGGCGGCGTACATCCGCCGCTACATTCCCGACTTCGAGATTGTCTACAACGTCGACCCGGTCCGGCAGGCGATCGCGAACAGCTGGCCGAACACCCTCGAAGACTACGCCGCGCGCGTCGAATGGGGGTGGGAGCCGGAGTACGATCTCGACCTCATGACCGCCGACATGCTCAAGACGCTCACCGAGCGTCAGGCTACCCGCGAGAACGAGCCGCCGTTACATTAGGGGCGATGAACCTCTACGGGTTGCCGCTCAAGTCGATCGAGGAGCTGACGAGAGCCGATGGCGCGCGCGGCTATCGCGCGCGGCAGGTCGCCGAGTGGCTCTACCGCCACCATGCGGAATCTGTCCACGAGATGAGCAACCTCCCCTCTCAGCTGCGCGAACGGTGGGCGCAGCAGCACGAGATCGCCGCACCGGTACCCGAGACCGCCGGAGCGAGCGAGGACGGCACGCGCAAGTACACGTGGGCGGCGTTCGGCGGTGATGTGTACGAATCGGCGCTCATTCCGGACCGTGACCGGCTCACCCTCTGCGTCTCGAGCCAGGCCGGCTGCCGGGTCGGCTGCAGTTTCTGCCTGACCGCGCGCACGGGTCTGCGCCAGAACCTCTCGGCCGCGGAGATCCTCGGGCAGTACCGGAATCTGCCGGAACGCGAACGCGTCACCCGCTTCGTCTTCATGGGCATGGGCGAGCCGCTCGACAACACCGACGAGGTGCTCGCAAGCCTCGACATCCTCACCGCCGACTGGGGGTACCGCTTCAGTCCGCGGAGAATCACGGTCTCCACCGTCGGGATGCTCCCTGATCTCGAGCGTCTGCTCGACGCGACCGACGTCAACGTGGCAATCAGCATGCACGCCGCGCGGCGGGAGGACCGGCTTCCGCTCGTGCCGTCGGAGAACCGCTACCCCATCGCGTCGATTGTCGATCTCCTGCGCCATCGGACTGCTCTCGCGCTGCCGCCGTTCACCGGAACCGGTCGGCGCCGGCTCTCGTTCGAGATCACCATGCTCGACGGCGTCACCGACCGCCCCGATCAGGCGCGGGCGGTGCGCGACCTTATCCGGGGCGTGCCCGCGCGCGTGAATCTGATACCGTGGAATCCGTTCCCCCGAGCGCCGTACCGGCCGAGCTCGCGCACGGCGATCGAAGCCTACCAGGCGGTGCTCAAGCGCGCGGGCATCACGACGACGATTCGCGAGTCGCGCGGCCAGGACATCGGCGCGGCGTGTGGGCTGCTCGCCGGGCGGCGCGAACAGGCAGCGGCCGCCCGCTGACCGTCTGCCGGGCGGGCGAGCGCGGCGAGCGAGCGCGGCGGGCGCACCGGCGTGGGGATCCGGCGGCTACCGGTGAACGGCAGCCCGGTTGCGGCCGGCTTCCTTTGCCCGGTAGAGCGCCCGGTCGGCGGCTTCGCGGATCGATTCGAGCGAGCGGCCGTGGCGCGGGAACTCGGCAACGCCCTGGCTGGTGGTCACCTTGACGATCCCTGCGGGACCGGGAACCTCGAGCGCCTCGACAGCCGCTCGGATCGCCTCGGCGACACCGAGCGCCTCTTCCGCACGGCGGCCTGGAAGGATGATCGTGAACTCGTCGCCGCCGTAGCGCGCTGCGATGTCGCTCTTCCCGACCGAGTTGCGAACCGACGGCGCGACCGCTGCGATGAGCTGGTCGCCGAACGCCTGGCCGTACTCGTCGTTGACCGCGTGGAACCGGTCGAGATCCATCATGATGAGGCTGAAGACGGCGTTTTTCACGAGCGCCTCGGCGACCTGTTGCTCGAGAGCGCCGTCGAGGTAACGCCGGTTGTAGAGCCCGGTGAGGTCGTCGGTGATCGCCCGCCGCCGGGCACCCTCCCCCCACCGTACGAGGTCCGACAGGAACGAGCTCGTGGCATTCAGCCGATTCGTCGTGATCGCGACCATGCGGTACATGATCTTGATCGCGGTTCGCGGATGTCGGTCCATGAGCGTGAAGAAGCCGGTTTTGCTCAGGCGGTAGAGGCGCCCCCCTTGGATCATGACGCAGGTCGCCGAGCGCGGTGCGTCCTCGAAGATCGCCATCTCGCCGAAGAAATCGCCGGGCCCGAGCTCGGCGACCTCGATCGTGGAGCCGTCCTGAGCCGCGACCCTGATCGCGACGCGTCCGTCGCTGACGATGTAGAGGTCGCGCCCCTCCTCGCCCTGATTGAAGACCGTCTCGCCCGTTTCGCAATCGGACTCCTCGAGAAATCCCTGAAGGACCTCGAGCTCCTCGTCCTCGAGGTTCGCAAGGATATCGACACGTCGAAGGAGGTTAGCCGAGATCACCGGCGCCCCCTTCATCGTGCGGCGTCAGCACCCGGTCGCCTCCCTCGTCGCGCGCCTGGAAGACGAGCTGGTGCGCGTGCCTGACGAGCTCCTCCGCGTTCGCACCGTGGAGCGGGTACACGGTCAGCCCGACGCTGAAGGTCAGCGGCACACGCTCGTCCCCGGTTACCGGAGAGAGATCGGCCTGCGCCATGCGCTCCCGGATCTCCCGCGCCTTCGCGAGAATCGCATCCTTCGGCGTCGAGGGGAGGACAACCGCGAACTCGTTGCCGCGAAACCTCACCGCGATTCCGGAATCGGCGACGATCGCCTTGAGCTGGTTTGCGAGGATGCGCAACACATGGTCCCCGACCTCGTGACCGAATGTGTCGTTGATGATCTTGAAGTTGTCCGGCTTCACGATCAGCACTCCGGCCTCGCCACGGTTACGCCTCAACACCCCGGCGAGCTCGTCGTCCAGATAGCTCTTCGAGTAGAGCCCGGTGAGCTTGTCGCCGAAGACCTGCTGCCGCAACTCCTGAACCCAACTCGAGTTCTCGCTCACGAGCCGGTTGGTCGATCGGATTCGGCCCGCCACGATGACGAGGAACTGGTGGAGCATCCGCGCGAACAGCTGCGGGTGATCCATCATCAGCTCGTCGAACGACGTGCCTCGCGTCGGGAAAATGAGCACTCGGCTCGGCCCCTCGCTGACGGCGCTCGCGGCGCGCACGTCCTCGCTCAGGAAGTCCTGCTCGCCGAAGCTCTCCCCGGCGACGAACCGCGCGAGGTCGATCTCCCGCCCATCCTCACCACGCCTCACAATGCGCACCTCTCCGCGTTCGATCACGAAGAGCTCGCGCTCGGCGGTCCCGGCTCGGAAGATGTACTCGCCCGACTCGAAGGTAGAGAAGCTCGCGTGATCGGCAAGGACGCTCACATCCTCCCGGCTGAGTTGCGAAAAGAGATCAACCGATGACAGAAGATCGAGTTTCTCCATGGGTCGGCCAATTATGACCGCAACGATCGGAGCGATCAACCGGGTGACCGGCTCCGGACCGATGGTGTACGGTAACCAGTCAGCCGGGCGCAGAACGTACCGCCGGCGGCAGAGGAGCGGGCAATGACAGCTACGGCACCCGGCGGGGGAACGCTCTATTCCTACGGCGATACGACGCCCACGGTCGCCGCGAGCGCGTTCGTCGCGACCGGCGCGGTGATCGTCGGCGACGTCGTGCTCGGGGAGCACGCGAGTGTCTGGTTCAACTGCACCGTGCGAGGCGACGTTCACTCCATCCGAATAGGCGAGGCGACGAACATCCAGGACAACTCGATGCTCCACGTCACTCACGAGACGCACCCGCTCGTCGTGGGCAACCGCGTGACGTGCGGGCACGGGGTGACGCTGCACGGCTGCACCGTGCACGACGAGTCGCTCATCGGGATCGGCGCGATCGTCCTCGACGGCTCGGTGGTCGAGAGTGGCGCGATGGTCGCGGCCGGCGCGCTCGTGCCTCCGGGGATGGTCGTCCCGTCGGGAATGCTCGTCGCCGGGATCCCGGCCAGGCTGGTTCGGCCGCTTCGCGACGCCGAGCGGGAGAACTTCGCCGCCTCCGCCGACCGGTACGTCGCGTACGCGCGCGAATACCTCTCGCCGGGCGAGACGGGGTGATCCCGCCGACCGGGGGGCTGCCGGCGACGCTCGGGCTTGTCCGGTACCGAACGTGGAACGAGCTCGTTCCGGCCGCTATACTGGAAACAGGCCGACCGCGACGGGCGGTCGAAGGAGGAACCGATGAACCGCGCAAACCGTCTTCGCCTCATCACGGTGCTGGTCGAAGTGCTCCTGGTCACCGCCGTCGCGACCGCCACGCAGGCGATCGACCCGACGAACCTGAATCGGGTAACCTTCGTCAACAACACCGGCCACGACATCGTCTATCTCTTTTTCTCGGCGGGCGATTCCGCCTACTGGGGCGCAGATGTCCTGGGCACGACGCGGACGCTCGACGACGGCGAGAGGACCGGCTTCTACGTTCACTACCCGGACACCACGAATGCGTTCGACTTCCTCGCCATCGACGAGGACGGCCGCGCGTACATCATATGGGAGTACGAGATCACCGACGGTGAGACCGCCGTGATCGAAGTCACGCGTGGCGACCTGGAGGGCGGCTACGATCTCCCGACGCTCGCCACGGTCGATCTCATCAACGATACCGGATACGACATCTGGTACGCCTTCTTCTCGCCCGGCGACTCGAGGATGTGGGGCATCGACATACTCGACGACGAGACGATCCTGGAGAGCGAGGAGACGCTCAGTCTCTACGTCCCGGTGACCGACACGCCCACGCGGTACGACTTCCACGGCGTGGACGCGGACGAGGACGCGTACGAGTTCTACGTCGAGCTCTCCGACGCCCGGTCCGAGTACACCTACGCGATCGAGTTCTCCGACATCGTCGATTGACGGGTGACTCCGGCGCGTGCTTTCGCTCCCGGCCGAATTCTGCTATAGTCATGCGATATGCATGACCTCATCATCATCGGTGCCGGACCCGCCGGGCTCGCCGCGGCGCTCTACGCGACGAAGAAGCGCCTCGACTACCTCGTGCTGAGCAAAGACCTGGGAGGCAAGAGCAACTACCGGGTAGAGCTGCCCGAGTCCGAACCGGGGGGAGCGATCCGGGCCGACGAGCTGGTGACGATCTACCGGAACCGCCTCGAGTACCTGCGTCACTCGTACCGTCTCGTCGGCGTGACCGGCCTGAAGACGGGCGACGCCGGGTTCGAAGCCGAGCTCGAAGACGGCTCGACCGAGTCGGCGCGCACGGTCATCGTGGCGACCGGCACGAGCCTGCGGAAGCTCGACGTCCCGGGCGAGCTGACCTTCCTCTCGCGGGGGCTCGGCTACTCGTCGATCAGCTATTCGCACCTGTTCCGCGGCAAGCGCGTCTTCATCGCCGGCAACACCGACCGCGCGCTCAACTCGGCAATCGAGCTCTCGATCCACGCCGAGGCGGTGACGCTCGCGCTGCTGCCCGACGGTAGCTGCGACCCGACGCTCGTCGAGCGCGTGCAGCGACTCGAGCGGGTGGAGCTGCTCGAGCAGGCGTCCATAGAGGAGTTCCGCGGCGACGAGTTCGCCCGGGAGGTCGTCGTGTCCACCGGAGAGGCGCATCGTACGATCGAAGCCGACGGGTTCTTCGTCGAACCGGAGCCGGTACCGAACGCCGATTTCCTCGGAGACGAGGTGAACCGCGACGAAAGCGGCTACATCACGGTCGACGGGACGAACACGACGAGCGTGCCCGGCCTCTACGCCGCCGGAGACGTGACCGGAAACGGCTACGAGCAGATCCTCGTTTCGCTGGGCGAGGGCGCGAAGGCCGCGCTGTCCGCCTACCGCTACCTGCTCGCCACCGGCCTCGACGGCCGCTGACCGGCCCGCACCGCCGATTCGCCGCAGCGCGCCGGGCCTTCGCCGGATGACCCGGCCCGCACGCGGCGCCCCGCCTAATCGAGAAAAAAAGAGAGAATTTCACCCCGCCTCCTCGCTACGGCTTTGACAGCTCGCCGTTTCGGGGCTAGAATTCGCACCTGCAATATCGATAAAGCAAGAGTCAATCATGCCGCGAGAGACTCATGGTCCCGAGGAGGTCCTCATGGTGAACGAACACGTGCGCACACAGATACCGGAAGTCGCGAGCGAGGAAACGCTCGTCAAGCTCGACCGCTACATCGACGAACACACGGACATGGAGGGCAACCTCATCCCCGTCCTCCAGTACGCCCAGCAGGTCTTCGGCTATCTTCCCAAGCCGGTGCTGAAGCACATCAGCGTCCGTCTCGGTATCCCGTACAGCGAGGTGTCCGGCGTGGTCACCTTCTACTCGTTCTTCTCCACCGTGCCTCGGGGAGAGCACGTCGTCCGGGTCTGTCTGGGTACCGCCTGCTACGTCCGCGGCGGCAAGGAGGTCCTCGCCGCGTTCAGGCAGGAACTGGGGATCGACGTGGGCGAGACGACCGAGGATCGGCTCTTTTCGCTGGAGGTAGGCCGATGCTTCGGCGCGTGCGGACTCGCACCGGTGGTGATGATCGGCGACGAGGTGCACCAGCGGGTCAAGCCGGCGAAGGTCCGCGAGCTACTCGCCGGCTATCGGAAAGGAGCGACCGAATGAAGCGTATCGCAACCAGGGAAGACCTCGAACGCGTCGCTCGCGAGCGACAGGAAGCAGCCGACGAGCGACACGTGCGGTTTCACGTGTGCATGGGCGCAAGCTGCATCGCCTCCGGCGCGCAGGACGTGCTCAACGCGCTCGAGGGCGAGCTTGCCGAGCGCAACGGCACCGTGGAGGTCAGCGCGACCGGCTGTATGGGCCCGTGCGTCCGCGGCCCGGTCGTCCGGGTCCTTCCCACGGGCGACACTTTCACCGGCGTCTGCGCGGAGGATATTCCGGCGATCGTCGCGCGCAGCTTCGAGCACGACTCCGACGACGCGCAACAGGAGCCTTCACGCGTGGCGGCTGCGGACGAGACGCTCGGCGACTTCTACGAGCCGCAACAGAGGATCGTGCTGCGCAACTGCGGTTCGGTGGACCCTACACGGATCGAAGACGCGATCGCTCGAGGCGCGTACGCCGCGCTCGAGCGGGTCGTGGCAGAGATGTCGAACGAAGACATCGTCGCGGTGATGAAGGAGTCCGGGCTGCGCGGACGCGGCGGCGCCGGCTTCCCGACCTGGCTCAAGTGGGATCTGACGCGCAAGGCCGAGGGCAAGGTGAAGTTCGTCCTGTGCAACGCCGACGAGGGCGACCCCGGGGCGTTCATGGACCGCAGCGTGCTGGAGGGCGATCCGCATTCGCTCATCGAGGGGATGGCGATCGCCGCGCGCTGCGTGGGCGCGAGCCGGGGGGTGGTCTACGTCCGTGCCGAGTATCCGCTCGCGATCGAGCGGCTCGAGTACGCGATTGGCCAGGCGCGCGAGGCCGGATTGCTCGGCGAGTCGATCTTCGGGAGCGACTTCGCCTTCGACCTGGAGATCCGCCGGGGCTCGGGGGCCTTCGTCTGCGGCGAGGAGACCGCGCTCATCAACTCGATCGAGGGCAAGCGCGGCGAGCCGCGGCCGCGGCCGCCCTTCCCCGCCCAGAAGGGCCTGTGGGGCAGGCCGAGTCTGCTCAACAACGTGGAGACCTACGCGAACGTCGCCGCGATCTTCGCCAACGGAGCGGCGTGGTTTGCGACGCACGGAACGCCGGAGAGCCGCGGGACGAAGGTGTTCGCGCTCGCCGGCGCGATCGAGAACACCGGCCTCGTGGAAGTGCCGATCGGCACGACCCTGGGAGAGCTCGTCTACGACATTGGAGGGGGCGTGAAGGGAGGTCGCCCCTTCAAGGCAGCCCAGATAGGGGGACCGTCGGGCGGGTGCGTGCCGCGCGATCACCTCGACATTCCGCTCGACTACGAGTCGCTTCAGGAGCTCGGCGCGATCATGGGCTCCGGCGGTCTCATCGTGATGGACGATGAGACGTGTATGGTCGACGTCGCGCGCTTCTTCCTCGAGTTCGTGCAGGAGGAATCGTGCGGCAAGTGCGTGCCGTGCCGCGTGGGCACCAAGCGCATGCTCGAGATCCTCAACCGGATCACCTCCGGCGAGGGCGAGATGGAGGACATCGACCGGCTCATCGAGCTGGGCACACAGATCAAGGAGACCGCGCTCTGCGGACTCGGACAGACCGCTCCCAACCCGGTGCTCTCGACGATCCGTCATTTCCGCGACGAGTACGAGGAACACATACGCGACCGCCATTGCGCGGCCGGCGTCTGCCCCGGTCTCGTGCGCGCGCCCTGCGAGAGCGCGTGTCCGGCCGGCGTCGACGTCCCCGGCTTCGTCGCGCTCGTGGGCGAACGGCGGTACGCCGAGGCGCTCGCTCTGCACCGTAACCGTAACCCCTTCGCGGCGGTCTGCGCGCGCGTCTGCTTCCACACGTGCGAAGACCACTGCCGCCGGGCCACGCTCGACGCCCCGGTTGCGATCCGGGGCGTGAAGCGCTACATGGTCGACCAGGAGGTCGTGATCCAGCTTCCCACCGTCCGCGAGAACGCCGAGAACGCGACGCGCAAGATCGCGATCGTCGGCGCGGGGCCCGCGGGACTCTCGTGCGCCTACTTCCTCGCACGACTGGGCTACCGACCGACAGTCTTCGAAGCCGAGTCTCGGCCGGGCGGCATGCTCGTACAGACGATCCCTGCCTACCGGCTCCCGCGCGAGACGCTCGCCCGGGAGATCCGGATGATCGAGCAGCTCGGGGTCGACATCAGAACCGAACAGAAACTCGGACGCGATCTGAGCGTCGCGGAGCTGCGTGAAGCGGGCTACGAGGCGCTCTTCCTCGGGCTGGGCGCTCCGCAGTGCATGGGCATGGGCATCGACGGAGAGGATGCCGACGGCGTGGTGCGCGCCGGAGAGTTCCTGCGGCAGTACAACATCCGCGGTTCGGTTCCGGTGGGCAAGGACGTCGTGGTGGTGGGCGGCGGCAACGCCGCGGTGGACGCCGCACGAACCGCCCTGCGGCTCGGCGCGGAGAGCGTCACGATCATCTATCGGCGCACGCGCGAGCAGATGCCCGCCTACGCGGAGGAAATCGAGGAGGCGCTGCTCGAAGGGGTCGAGCTGCGCACGCTGACGCAGCCCACCGAGGTGGTGACCGACGCAACCGGCGCGGCGCAGGCGCTTCGCTGTGAGACGATGACGCTCGGCGGTTTCGACCGCAGCGGTCGCCGACGTCCCCGGAGCTCGGGGGAGGAGAGCTTCCTGCTGCCGGCCGACCAGGTAATCGTTGCAATCGGCCAGCGCCTCGACGAATCGGCGCTCGGCGAGCTCGCCGAGCTCGAGTTCACCAACGCGGGCTTCATCGCCGTCGACCCGCAGACCGGACAGACGAGCGAGCCGTGGATCTTCGCGGGCGGCGACGCGGCGAGCGGTCCCGAGTCGGTGGTCACCGCGATCGGCGCCGGCGAGCGGGCGGCCATCGGCATCAACCTGCTTCTGACCGGTCGCGCCGACGCGTTCTGGCGAGAGCCCCGGGAAATCGACGTGGCGTACGATCCCGACGCCGAACCGGCGCCCTACCCGCGCGAGCCGTACAACACGATTCCGGTGGAGCGGCGACGGCACAACTTCGACGAGGTCGAGCAGCCGTGGTGCGAGGCGGTGGCGATGAGGCAAGCGCACCGCTGTCTGCGCTGCGATTACGGGAAACAGGTCGCCAAGCCGGTCGAACCGGTCAGCGTGACGAAGAAGGAGGAGCTTCATGCCTGAAATCACGATCAATAACCAGAGCATCGTGGTGGAGCCGGGCTCCACCATCCTCGAAGCGGCGCAGACGTTGGGTATCCACATCCCGACTCTCTGTCACCTCGAGCATCACGCGGCACAGGGAGCGTGCCGAGTGTGCGTCGTAGAGGTCGAGGGTTCAAAGACGCTCGTCGCTTCCTGCGCCACCCCCGTCCGCGAAGGGATGATCGTTCGAACCAACACGAAGCGGGTTCGCGCTGCGCGCCGAACGGTGATCGAGCTTCTGCTGAGCGAACACGAGGGCAACTGCCAGTACTGCGACCGCAGCATGGACTGCGAGCTCCGCGATCTCGCCTACACGACCGGGATCGGCGAGCCGTTCTACCCGGGCGAACGCCCGCCGGTCGTGCTCGACCGCAGCACGCCGGCGCTCGTGCGCGACAGCGGCAAGTGCATCAAGTGCCGCCGGTGCGTCACCGCGTGCAACGAAGTACAGCAGGTCGGAGCGCTCTTCCCGCAGTACCGCGGGTACCGGACCTTGGTCGCACCGGCCTTTGCCGGTGACCTCGACGACGTCGTCTGCGTCCAGTGCGGACAGTGCGCTGCGGTCTGTCCGGTCGGCGCGATATCCGAGCGGGATCACCTGGAGGCGGTATGGAACGCGATCGAAGACCCCGAGCGCCACGTCGTCGTGCAGACCGCGCCGGCGGTCCGGGCCGCGCTCGGCGAGTGCTTCGACTACGAGCCCGGCACCCTCGTCACCGGCAAGATGATCACCGCCCTCCGGGAGCTCGGCTTCGACGCGGTATTCGATACGAACTTCAGCGCCGACCTGACGATCATGGAGGAAGGTACCGAGCTTCTCACGCGTCTGAAGCACGCGATCGTCGGCACGGAACCCGCGGCGGGCGAAGCTTCGGGCCACGAACACGCTGCTCCCGGCCCGCTACCGCAGTTCACCAGCTGCTCTCCCGGCTGGATCAAGTACGCCGAGCACTTCTACCCGCAGTTCCTGCCGAACATCTCGACGTGCAAGTCACCGCAGCAGATGTTCGGCGCGCTCGCGAAGACCTACTACGCGGAGCAGATCGGCATTGACCCGAAGAAGATGGTCGTCGTGTCGATCATGCCGTGCACCGCCAAGAAGTTCGAGGCACAGCGCGGCGAAATGAACTCCAGCGGT
This sequence comes from uncultured Spirochaetaceae bacterium, assembly GCA_964625715.1. Classification (GTDB taxonomy): domain Bacteria; phylum Spirochaetota; class Spirochaetia; order DSM-27196; family SLST01; genus SLST01. The sequence goes on from CAZVEF010000021.1 coordinate 17,944, forward strand.
TACCAGGACGTCGACTACGTGCTCACCACGCGCGAGCTGGGCCGGATGATTCGCTCCGCGGGGATCGACTTCGATGCGCTGGAGGACGGGACGATGGACTCGCCGCTGGGCTTCTCGAGTGGAGCGGCCGACATCTTCGCGAATACCGGCGGCGTGATGGAAGCAGCTCTGCGGACTGCGTGGGAGATCGTCACCGGGCGCGAGCTTCCCTTCGATGACCTGCACGTCGCTCCGGTCGCCGGGCTCGAAGGGATCAAGGAGGCATCGCTCGTAGTGACCGATCCGCTTCCCGAGTGGTCGTTCCTCGACGAGGTCGAGCTGCGCGTCGCCGTCGCGCACGGGCTGGGCAACACGCATCAGCTCCTCGAAGAGATCGCCGCCGGCAGGCGCACGTACCACTTCGTCGAGATCATGACCTGCCCCGGTGGCTGCATCGGCGGCGGCGGCCAACCGCGCATCACCAGCGATGCGGTTCGACGCGCGCGGATCGACGCGATCTACCGAGAGGACGAAGGCAAACCGGTACGCAAGTCGCACCTCAACCCGGAGGTCGTCGCGCTCTACGAGACGTACCTGGGCGAACCGCTCGGCCACCGCTCGCACGACTTGCTGCACACGATCTACGAGCAGCGGCTGCGCGTGTAGACCGCCTCAGGAGCCCTCCACACGCCGAAGCACCCGCGCGCCGCGCGCGGGTACGTCGAGCAGGGCGCTCCCGGTGTCGACGGTGACGAGCCCGCCGCCGAACAGACACTCGTAGCGCCCGCGCGCCTCGGGGGGCACGACGAGCTGCGTCGGTTCGGGATCCGCGTTGACCGCGACGAGGACCGTCTCTCCGCCGGCGGACGTCGAGCCGTCGGGACTCGTCCGCACGAACATGAGCGTCGCGCTGTCTACACCCAGGAGCCGGAAGGCGCCGGTCCGCAGCGCCGCAGAGCTCGCGCGCGCCTCGTTCAGCTCGCGCAGATACCTCGCGAGCTCCGGACGCTCGGGGCGTATCTGCCCGGCTGCCGGACGCAGCGCCGAGTCGCCGTGGTCCTTCCTGCCCCGGATCCCGTACTCGCTGCCGTAGTAGACCGACGGGATTCCGGGCATCGTCCACAGGATCGCGTAGAGGGGGAAGAGGTGGTCCTCCGTGGCCAGTCTCGAGGCGACCCGGTCTACGTCGTGGTTGTCCGCGAAGTTGTACGGAACGTTGCCACGCGCGAGCGCATCGGCGAGCAACCCATCGGCGCCGAAGAGCCGATCGAGCGAGTGCGCGATCTCGTGCAGGTTCCGATCGTTGAAGGAAGACCACAGGCCCTTGTAGCACTCGTAGTTCGTTATGCTGTCCAACCGGCCCGGCGCGACGAACGCCGCGTAGTCCCCATGGATGACCTCGCCCATGAGCCACGCGTCGGCGCGCAGGTTCCCGACGCGATCGGATAGCGCCTCGATGAACTCGAACGGCAGGCTGTACGCGACGTCGAGGCGGATGCCGTCGACGCCGTATCGCTCGAGCGCGTACTCGGCAGCCCGGAGCAGGTATTCCCGGACCTCAGGATTGTCGTGGTTGAGCGCCACGAGCTCCTCGACGCCTTCCCACCCCTCGTAGACGAACCTGTCGCCGAACCGGTTGTCCGCGGCGAAGTCGACGCCGCGAAACCACGAGCGGTAGGGCGAGTCCGGGCCTTCCTCGCGCAGCCGCACGAACGGTTCGAAGCCGCGGCCCACGTGGTTGTATACGCCGTCCACGACGACCGCGACGCCTCGTTCGTGGGCCGCCGCGACGAGCGAGGCGAAGTCTTCGTCGTCGCCCAAGCGGCGGTCGAGCCGGAAGAAGTCGCGCGTGTCGTAGCCGTGCGAGCCGGACTCGAACAGCGGGCCGAGGTAGAGCGCGTTGAACCCGAGCGAGACGATTCGGTCAAGATCGCGCGTGATCGCTTCGATCCGCGAAACCGCCGGCCCGGCTCCGTCGTTCGCCTCCGGAGCGGCGCAGTACCCGAGCGGATAGATGTGATAAAAGGCGGCCCGGTGCCACCACGGTTCGACAACGCCCATACTGCTCCTCCGCAGGGTCACGAGTAGATTCCATAGCTGAACTGGCGCACGATCGCGTGCGCCTGCCGTGGGTCCGCGTCGAGCTCGTCGTCGAGCAGAAGCACGACGTACGCCCACACAACTCCGAGTAAGGACACCGTGTACTCCCGCGAGCGACCACGCATGTTCCCGTGGTCTGCCTCGGCGTCCCGGAAGCACCGCTCGACGTCCGCCGAGAGCCGCCGCCAGATCGACCCGAGCGCGTCCCGCGTCTCGCTGCCCACCGGACCGTTCTGCGCGGCAAGCAGGAGGCGCGCGTGCGTCGGGTAGGTTTCGGCGAAACGCAAGAGTCCGGCCACGATGCGCTGGAGATTGGCCGGCAGATCGTGCGCGTACTCGGTCGCGTCTCCGAGCACGGCGAACAGCCGCTGGTCGACCGCCTCGGCGAGAGCGGACAGCAGCCCTCGCTTGCTTCGGTAATGGTGGTAGAGGCTGGGCTTGGTAACCTTCGCCCGCTCCACGATCTCCTGCACCCCCACCGCATCGTAGCCGTGCTCGACGAACAGCTCGAGCGCGGCTTCGGCGAGTCGTTCGCGTCCGCCCACCGCTGTAATGTACCGAACGGTATACGAGCTGTCAATGCAGGCTTTCCATTCGGTACGGATGTCCGTATGCTGAGAATATAAGACACGCATCCGGACTCACGATTCCGCTCCTCATCGCGGGTGTCGCGGTCGCGGCGTGCGAATCCGAGCAAGGAGGAACGACCATGGCCGAGCAGAGCATGACCGTAGCGAGCGCGGCGTTCGAGCACGAAGGCCCGATCCCGCCGCGCCACAGCTGCGATGGACAGGACGTATCGCCGCAGCTCGCCTGGGAGGGAGCGCCGAACGGCACGGCATCGTACGCGCTCCTGATGGAGGATCCTGACGCCCCCGGAGGCACCTTCGTGCACTGGGTCTACTACGACATCCCGGCCGACACGAACGAGCTTCCCGAGGCGATCGCCGGAGACGAGCGCCCGGTGCCCGGCGGGACGCAGGGCACGAACAGCTTCGGCAACGTCGGCTACGGTGGGCCGTGTCCTCCCGGCGGCACGCATCGGTACTTCTTCACCGTGTACGCGCTCGACGTCGATCTCGGACTCGCGCCCGGCGTGACGAAGGACGAGTTCGTCGACGCGGCCGAGGGCCACGTCCTCGCGCAGGGCACGCTCATGGGTACTTTCGGCCGATAGCCGCTCGACGCCGCCGCAAGAAACCGCTGACGATCCGCACGGCGCTGCGCTATACTCGGAGCGTCTATGCGTACGCAGCCACGTAAGGAAACGAGCCGCAGCAGTCGGGGTTCGACCGGCGCACCGCTACGAGTCCCGATCACGGTTGGGGCTCTCTGCACCCTCCTGCTCGGCGGCTGCGTATCGCTCGCCGGGCAACCGGAGGTCGTCGACCGCCCTCCCGCGGTCGAGGCGGAACGGACCACATCGGCACGGCTCTCCGCCCGACAGCTTCGCATCCTCGACGCGGCCGAACGGATGCTCGAAACGCAGAGGTTCGTCGTCGACGGTTACCACTACAACTCCGACTGCACCGGAACGATCCTCGCGATCTACGCCATGGCCGGCGTACGTCTGGTCGATCTGTTCGGAAACTACGTCGGAAACGGGGTCCAGCGGCTGCACAGCATCGCCGCCGACCACGCTTTGCTCTACGATGCACAGCTTCCCGAGCCCGGTGACCTCATCTTCTGGGACAACACCTACGACAAGAACGGCGATAGCGAGTGGAACGACTGGCTGACGCACGTGGGCCTCGTGCTCGACGTCTCGCCCGACGGGACGATCGACTACCTTCACCATCACTACACCGACGGCGTCGTCCGTGCCCGCATGAACCTCACCGATCCACAGACCCACGTTGCCGCCGACGGCGTGGTGGTGAACTCGCCCATGCGCATGCGCAGCCACCGCCACCTCAACCCGGACGAGTGGCTCGCGAGTCATCTGTACCGGGAGCTCGGCGCGATGCACCGGATCGAGTTGTAGCCGGATTGCCTGCCCGTTCGGCCGGAGGTACCTTCTGCCCACACGGAAGCGAGGTACTATGGATCAGACGCAATTCGAGCAGGGTTACGACGTGGATACGTACGTTCGGAACATCCGCAACTACCGCTCGCTCGTTCGCAAGCTCGTGGACAAGGCGGACGCAAACAATGACCACGCCCGAGCGCTCGCCCAGCGTGCCGCGAGCTTCAAGCAGCCGGTGCGCGCGACGATCATGACCGAAGACTGGTGCGGCGACTCCGCGCTGAACACTCCTATCCTCGCGAGTCTCTTCGACAAGGCCGGCATCGAACTGCGTGTCTTCCGGGGCTCCGAGCACGCGAATCTCAAGGACACCTACGAGAGCGACGGGGACGACCACATTCCGGTCGTCTCGCTCTGGGACGGCACGGGTACCGAGATCGGACGCTGGATCGAGGCCCCTCGCGCGGTGGAAGAGAAGAAGAACGAGTGGAAGGCGTCGCGACCCGAGTTCATGGAGCTCTACGAGAAGCAGAAGACCGACAAGGACGCAGCGAAGAGGTTCGCGACGCACTACCGCGAGTTCCTCGAAGAGATGGCCGGCTGGTACGAGGGCGGCATGTGGGACGAAACGACGCGCGAGGTGGCGGATCTACTGAAGGACGCGTGAACGCCGGCCGAGCTGTTGCCCAAATTGGCACCGCGTGCCAATATGGAGCATGCTCACTCACGTAACCGAAACACTGCTGATGGGCCCCGGCCCGTCGAACGTCGCCCAAAGCGTTCGCGATGCGCTGCGTCTACCAACGATCGGGCACCTGGACCCACGCTTCATCTCCATCATGGACGAGGTGAAGTCGATGCTGCGCACCGTCTTCGAGACCGAAAACGAGATCACGATTCCCATCTCCGGAACCGGATCGGCGGGGATGGAGGCGAGCTTCGTCAACTTCGTCGAGCCCGGGGATCGGGTACTGATACTGATCAACGGCGTCTTCGGACGACGGATGGAAGACCTCGCCGGACGGCTGGGCGCCGAGGTATCGACGGTCGAGTTCGAGTGGGGCACACCGGTGACCGTCGACCGGGTACGCCGGGCGCTCGCGGACGGTGACTACAGGCTGGTCGCGATCGTCCACGCCGAGACGTCGACCGGCGTGCGGAACCCCGTCGCGGAGATCGCCGAGCTCGTCAGGGGTTCGGGAGCGCTCCTGCTCGTGGACACGGTGACGAGCCTCGGGGGCCTGCCGGTCGCAGCCGACGCGTGGGGAGCGGATATCGTCTACAGCGGCACCCAGAAGTGCCTGTCGTGCCCGCCCGGGCTCGCACCGATGACGGTCTCCGAGCGCGCGCACGCCCGTCTCACCGGGCGAGCGTCGAAGGTGCCGAACTGGTACCTCGACCTTTCGCTGCTGACCAGCTACTGGACCGGGGCGAAGCGCTCCTACCACCACACCGCCCCCATCAACATGATCTACGGTCTCCATCAGGCGCTCTCGAATCTGCTCCAGGAAGGCCTCAAGGCGGCGCACGCACGACACCGACGCGTCCACGACGAGCTCGCGGCCGGGCTCGAGAAGCTCGGCTTGTCGCTGTTCGTCGAGCCCGACTACCGCCTGCCCATGTTGAACGCGGTCACCGTCCCCGACGGCGTCGACGAGGTCACGGTGCGCACGCGGTTGCTCGAGGAGTTCGACATAGAGATCGGGGCCGGACTCGGACCGCTCGCCGGTAGAATCTGGCGAATCGGGTTGATGGGAGACACCGCGCGCAGCACGAGCGTGGAGCGCCTGACCGGCGCGCTTGCGAGGATTCTGTGACCCCGGCCCCCGCCGCTCGCGGCGGGGCGGGGGTTCAGCGCCCGGCCTGGTAGACCCGCACGTAGTCGACGACCATCTCCTGCGGGAAGTCCGTCGTCTCGTCGGGCGGCCCCGGCCAGTTTCCGCCCACGGCCACGTTCAGCAGGATGTGAAAGCGCCGGTCGAACGGCGCGGGGAACTCGTGTTCCTGGGTGTGCCAGTGCCTCTGCGTCTGGTAGTGCTTCCCGTCGACGAACCAGTGGAAGGCACCTTCCTCCCAGATCAGGGTGAATACGTGGAAGGAATCGCTGAACCGCTCGTCGTCCGGGAGACGGTACGAGTCACCGGTGTGGGTGTTCATGGGCCATTCGCCGCCGTAGTGAAGCGTGCCGTGGACGCGGTCCGGTGCGTGGCCGACGAGCTCCACGATGTCGATCTCACCGCTCGCCGCCCAGCCGCCGTAGACCTCGTCGGTGGGCAACATCCAGATCGCCGGCCAGATGCCCTGCCCTTCGGGGAGCTTCGCGCGGATCTCGAAACGGCCGTAACGCCAGTCGCCGGAGCCCTTCGTGTTCAGTCGCGCGCTCGTGTACGCTCGGGCACCCTCGGGTCCCTCGTAGTGCTCCTCGCGTGCGACGATATGGAGGCGACCGCCGCGCACGTACGAGTTCTCCGGCCGGGCGGTGTAGTACTGCAGCTCGTTGTTGCCGCCGCCCCAGGCGTTGACCTCGTGCGTCCAGTGAGACGCGATCTCCCGCCCGGAGAACTCGTCGTTCCACACGAGCCGCCAGTCGGTGGGCAGTCCCTCTGCCGCCAGTGCCTGGGGTGCGAGATCGTCGGCCGCGACAGGGACGTCCGGACCCGACGCGCAGCCGGCCACCGCGACGATCGCCGCAAGCCCGAGCGCGACGAGCCGTCCCCCCGCGCGCCTGCGGGCGCAAGCCTCGGCGCGTTCGCCGGTCGCACCGCATCGAATACGTGTGATATCAGAAACCAATCGTTGCCTCCTCGGGATAGTCATCGGTCGGGGCGCGTTCGCCGTAGACGATCTCGTCGAGCGAGCCGTTCGTCTCGCGGACGCCCGAGACGAAATCCCGGTACGGCCGCTGGCAGATGTCCACCACACCGATCTGGAAGTTCTCGCCGTCGAACCGTCCGAGGATCGGCTGATCGTTCAGCGTGAAGTAGTGTACGCCGACCGACCACGGGCTCGCGGCGCTCGTTTCGACGAAGTAGCGGTACGCCCGTGCCCGCTCGGCCTGGGTGCGCACACCGCGGATACCGTTCGACGGGAGCCCCGCGTCGAGCGCCCCGTGGTGGAACTCGCCGATCATCACCGGCTTGCCCGAGCGCTCACCGATCTCGTCGATCGCCTCACGGGCGCTCGGCGCGTAGCGGTTGATCGAGAAGACGTCGAAGTACGCACCGGTCTCGTAGAGCGCCGGCTGGCTGATCCACGCGTAGCGCATGCCCAGGTTGAGGTGGTTGGGATCCGTGCGCTTCGCCGCCTCGCACGGTAGCCGGGCAAACCGCCTGATCAGGATCGTGTTGAACTCGTCGAGGTCGGCGGCGGCCGCCTCAGACAGCGAGGAGACGTTCTCGAGGGGGCGTCGCAGGTCGGAGAAGCTGCGGATCGTGTCCACCTCCCACGCGGCGGACAGCTTGCCCGCGTTGCCCCCGTACCTGTCGGAGAGCCAGGATATGAACGCGTCTCGGCTCGCGAGCCGCTCGGGGTTCGCGAGGAGCTTCTCGGCCAGATTGAGCCGGTCGATAAACGCCCAGTGCGGCTCGTTCATGATGAAGTAGCCGAGCAACCGACGATCGCCGGAGAATCGTTCAAGCTGCCTCGCGTGCTTCTCGGCCGCAGCGGCGAATTCGTCGCTGAAGACATCCGGGAAGTCGCGGAAGATCGATCGTTCGGTGCCGATCGAACCGGCGAGCGGCACGACGTAAGGCAGCGCCGACGCCCCGATGAAGCGCGACGACGACCAGTTGCCGATCGTGTTGAAGCCCCACTCGCGCATGCGCCGCTCGGTCATCGCCGCCCAGGCGTCGAACCAGTTCTCACCGAGCGCGCGCCGCAGGTTCGCGCCGAGGAAGTCGACGTGCTGCGCCCCGGGAAATCGGCCGGTCTCGCCCATCCAGAACTCGGAGAGCTCGCCCTCGCGCGGGGGGAGCCATTCGAAGAGCTTCTCTATGCCGTCGACACGCGCGGGCATCCGTTCGCTGACCACGTCGAGCCCGAGCGAGTAGAACGGATAGCCGTCCGGATCGACGAGATGGTAACGCGATCCGTCGTTCTCCACACGAAAATGGCCGGTTGCCTCCATGCGGTCGCGGTCGAAGCCGCCCCATCGCGCCGCACCCTGCGGCGGCGACGGCATCGTCATCGCGCCCGCGGTCTCTCGTGCGAGGTAGCCGCGAAGGTCCGCGAGCCCTGCCGTCTTGCCGTCCCACTCGTGGGTCTTCCACTGCCCAATCTCGTCGACGAGGGTGACCTCCGGCAGGGGGTACGCAGGCTCCTCGTCCTGCGACCAGAGCGCGCTCACGCGCATCCTCGCGTCGACCCCCGAACGAATGATGCCGATTCCGAAACACGCGACCTCATCGGGCTCCATCCCGGAGCCGAAGGCCATCGATTTCAGCTTGCCCGGGGTCCGATCGAGGAAGAGCCGCTGGCCGTCGAGCCGCTTGAGGTCGAAGCTCAGGCGCGCAGGAAGGCCGGGGAAGAGCCCGAGCGGAACCATCATGTCCGGCTCGTCGAGCAGGCTCGACTCGCGCCAGAAGAAGAGGGTGCACGCTACGTTCGTCTCAACGAGGTTCTCCGCCTCGATCACGATGTAGCGCTGCGCGAGCAGCGTATCGATCGTTGCGCGGTCGGTGGTATGGATCGCACCGTGCGGTCCTGCCGCTGTGATGACGATCGCCCCCTCTTCACGCGCTTCGACGAAGCACTGATAGGGGGAGAAATTCATGAGGTCTACGGTCACAGATCTACTCCTTGGTCGCGGTCGCGCGTTCACATCCTAAACGAGTCGGACACCAGTGCAAGAAAACCGAAAAGAATGGTACCTCATCGAAAAAGGTGGGTCTTGAGCGGGGCAGCGGCGGTGCTACGATTATTGTAATGAGTGAGTCAACAGCACTTGCCGAGCAGTACGCGCGCAGGCTCAAGCAGCAGAAACGGGGACTGTTCTTCCGACAGCTCGACCTGCAGTCGATGATTCTGCCGGGTGTACTCGCGATGATCGTCTTCAACTTCCTGCCGCTCTACGGCCTCACGATCGCGTTCAAGGATTACCGCGTGATCATGGGTACCGAAGGGTTCTTCACCGCGCCGTGGGTCGGGTTCAAGCATTTCACGGCCTTCTTCACAAGCCAGTACTTCGGTCGCGTCGTGATCAACACGCTGGGCATCAACGTGCTGGGCCTCGCGATCCGGTTCCCGTTGACGATCGTCTTCGCGCTCTTCCTCAACGAAATCGTCCACAACGGGTACAAGCGCTTCGTGCAGACGGTGAGCTACCTCCCGCACTTCATCAGCTGGGTGATCTTCGGCGGGCTCGCGATGCAGCTGCTCTCCATCGAGGGGGGCGTGATCAACAACTTCCTGCTGTGGCTCGGCGTCATTGAGGAGCCCGTCTTCTTCATGGGAGAGCCCAGATTCTTCTGGTTCCTCGCGGTATTCACCGGGATGCTGAAGGAGATCGGCTGGAACGCCATCCTCTACCTCGCCGCGATCGCAGGGATTGACCTTCAGCTCTATGAAGCGGCGATTGTCGACGGCGCGGGCAGGTTCAAGCGGATGTGGTACATCACGCTGCCGAGTATCGCCGGAACGATCGTAATCCTGCTGATCTTCGCGATCAGCGGCATCATGAACTCCAGCTTCGACCAGATCTGGGTACTTCAGAACTCGCTCAACGTCTCGCGCAGTGAGGTGATCGTCACCTACGTGTACAAAGTCGGCCTCACCCAGATGCGCTTCTCGTACGCGACCGCCGTGGGGCTGCTCCAGTCGGTATTCGCGGTACTCATGCTGCTCGGTGCCAACTTCCTCTCGCGCAAGATCACCGACCGGGGCCTCTTCTAGGAGATCTGCATGGCAGTTGTAGGTGTCAAGAACGATCGAACGTTCCGCACGCTGAACGGACTGGGCATGGCGCTCCTCGTCTTCGTAACGCTCTTTCCCTTCTGGTACTCCGCAGTGGGATCGTTCAACGAAGGGCTCGAGTTCACCCGCGGCAACGCCGTCTTCTGGCCGAACGCGCCCACGCTCGCGAACTACCGGGTCGTGTTTCGCAACTCGGAAATCCTCCAGAGCTACCGCGTCACGATCGCGCGCACGATCGTGGGCACGATCTCGCACCTCGTGGTGACGTCGCTCTTCGCGTACGCGTTTTCCCGCAAGAAGCTCGTGGGCAAGCCGGTCTACGCGACCATGGGCGTCATCACCATGTTCTTCTACGGCGGACTGATCCCCACGTACCTGCTCTTCAAGACGCTCTCGATTCTCAATACGTTCTGGGTGTTCATCCTCCCGGCGCTGTTCAACTTCTGGAACGTCATCATCTTCAGCGCCTTCTTCCGCGAGATACCGGAGTCGATCAACGAGTCGGCGCGCATGGACGGAGCGAACGAGTATACGATCTACCTGCGGCTGATCATCCCGCTTTCGACGGCGGTCTTCGCCGCGCTGGGGCTCTTCACCGCGGTCTACCACTGGAACGACTTCTTCATCTCGCTGGTCTTCACCACACGACGGGAGCTCCAAGTCATGCAGGTCTACCTCTTGAAGGTCATCCAGACCCGCGAAGCGGCGAGCGCGATGACCGGCGGAGCGATCACGTCGCAGGAAGCCGGCGACGCGAAAGCGACCAATACGCGAACCATTCAGATGGCGACCATGCTGGTCGCCGCGGCGCCCATCCTGGCGCTCTACCCCTTCCTGCAGAAGTACTTCATGAAGGGCGTGCTGATCGGTTCGATCAAAGGTTAGGCGAGACGGAGCGGGGCGCCCTGCGGTTGGAGCCTCGGACACCCCGCTCCAGAGCCCGGATCGTTGATCCGGCCCGGATACCATCCGGATAGAAGCGGCAGGCGATCGATACCTACCTTGAGTGGTCAGGATAACAGGGATCGCCTGTCGGGAAAAGGAGGAAGCACATGAAACGTGTGTTCCTGATGGGAATGGCGCTGCTGCTCGCCGGCGGGATGGCGTTCGCCGCCGGCCAGGGTGAGCCCGCAGGCGAAGACGGAGCTCCGGTCACGATCGACTGGTTCGTGAACGAGGGCTGGTACAACAACGAGTGGGATACGGACAAGCCGGTCCACGCCTACATCACCGAGAACTATGGCGTGGAGTTCAACTTCCAGAACTCGGCGGGCGGCGGTACAGGCACCGAGAAGCTCAACGCGATGATCGCGGCGGACGACCTCACCGACGTCGTGACGATGGGCTGGTGGTACAGCCAGTTCCAGGACCTCCAGGCTGCGGGCATGGTCCACGCACTCGACGAGGTCATCCCCGAGTACGCCCCCGGTCTGTGGGAGGCGGTCCCGGAGTTCATGGTCAACTGGTACACCTTCGAGGAGGACGGTCACTGGTACGGCTTCCCGAACATGTTCTGGGCCGAAGAGCAGATGAACGAGAAGAACTACCTGACGACGAACGCCGGCATGGTCGCTCGCCAGGACATCATGGACGAGCTCGGCATCACCGCCGACGACTTCAAGACGCAGGAGGGGATGCTCGAGGCGCTGCGCAAGGTGCGCGACGCGGACGCCCGGTACAACGATCTCGACGTCGTCCCGCTCTACTTCACGCCCAACGGCGGCTTCCCAGGCACCTACGTCTGGACTGGTATGTTCGGCATTCCACGCGAGGACAGCGACGGCAACTGGCGCGGGGGCGAGTTCGGCGGCGTGCCGCTCGAGGACCCCAAGTCGTACGAACAGCTCCAGTTCGCGAACGAGCTCTTCCGCGAGGGTCTGATCAGCAAGGAGAACTTCACCGCCGACCGGACCCAGATCTCCGAGAAGATCGTGTCCGGAAGCATCTTCG
>CAZVEF010000022.1:0-28015 GCA_964625715.1 uncultured Spirochaetaceae bacterium
GCGAGGGTCGCGCCCGGATCGTGCGGGTACGGATCGGGGAGCGCCCGGAAGAGGAGTCCGAACGCGAGCTCTGGCCCGGGTTTGCGGTCCTCCCCCTCTCCGACGAGATCAGGGAGCGGCTCGACCTGCCGTTCTGGCAGCGCGGGGTGATCGTAGCGAGCGTCGTGCGAGAAAGCGACGCTGCGGTGGGCGGCATGCGCCAGGGAGATCTCATCACCGAAGTATCGGGGCGCGACGTTCGGTCGGTCCGCGACTTCTACTCCGCGCTCGCGGACGCGGGAGACGAGGCCGACTTCCGTATCGTTCGCGGCGACGCGACCGTGCGTTTTGGCATCGTGAAGGAGTAGCCCTTGTGATACGCCTGCGCTCCGTACGGATGCGCGCGTGGGGCGCCGGCGGGCCGTCCGGCGCCCCCCAGTCATCGAGGGAGGCCGTTCGTGAGCACGCGCTGCTACCCCCACACCACGCTTCTTCGCCTGCGGCGTCTTCGGTCTCGGTAACCGCAGGCTCAGCTTCGGTCCGCCGAACCTCGCGCTCGGAGACCCCCGGTGAGCTCACTGATGTCCTTCTGCGTGTGGCCGGCGCTCCGCAGTACCTGGATCGCGTGTCGTGTCAGCACAGGCATCATCCTTCCCTCGGTTGCATTGGTCTGCAACGAGTCTGTCGGAGATTATCTCCTCGTCAATCCGGACAGATTCTTCCGGAAAAGGGGCGCCCAGAATCTCCGGAACCGACAACCAGTCATGTGAGCATGCTGGGGAGCATGCCCGAGCGGATCTGCAGGTACTTCGAGGATCCCGCCATCAGCCATGCTGGTGTTCTCCGCCAAATTGCCGGGTGAGTATGCTCCCCTAGTCCATTGTCTACAGTGTCACGAGACGTGAGGGCGGCGATGTTTCCGTTTATGTGAGGTCGATTACTTCCATCAAAAAGAGAAAGAGTACGCCGGCAAGTGCGGCGATCGAAGCAGACCGAAATAACGCTGTTCGCAGCGGCTGAGGCTTCCCGTCCGGACCGAGGCGCTTTCTCTCGGTGAAAAGAAAATGCAGGCCTCCGTACACGAGGAAGAAAACGAAGAAATCTATGATGAGTTGCATATGATACCCTCGGTTTTCACGAACTCAGGGCAGCCAGCAGAGCTTCTACTCGATTGACAGTGGTGCTGCGAAACGTCGCAATCGATATAAATGCGCTCCTTATGTTGTGTCTTCGCAATAACTGCTTCAAATCAGAATCTAACAGTGGTCGACTACGACGTCAATTCGATGACGATCGGAACAGACGTGTAGAACACCGGCAATTGGCTCTTGTCGGAGATGTGGTGGGCGATGACGACCGTGTTGCCGTCCGGGTTTATCGTCTCGGCCATCTTGATGAGTTCGGGTGGTCCGCAACCGGTGCCACATCGATCGCCGCTGCGGCCACCTCGGCGCCGGGCGCGAAGTGACGCTTCTCGTAGAACTCGCGGCAGTTGGGGATGTAGCTCTTCGGGACGACGCCGAGGATTCGCCTGTCGTGCACCGCGACCGCAGCGTTGTAGAGCCGGTCGCGGCTTGGAAGCGGCAATCCCACGAAGGTCAGCGGCACGAGCCCGGCGCTTGCCGCCACGACGCGCTCGAGCGCATCGAGCGACGACTCGAGAAGCGCATCCTGCTGAAAGAGATCGTCGTTCGAGTAGCCTGAGAGTCCGAGCTCGGAAAACGCCGCGACGGCACTCCCGGCCTCGCTCGCCTGTCGCATCTGAGAGATCGTCTCCTCCGTGTTGAAGGCGACGTCGGCCACGCGCACGCGCGGAACGCAGACGCTGACGCGCGCGAACCTGTGACGGTAGAGCGAAGTGAACAGCAGATCGTGCTTCACGCACTCACGACAGCCGCCCGTCGGAACAGCGTCAATCAAGAGCGATTTCGACCCCCGCCTGCGAATGACCATATTCGATGGATGAAGAGCGAGTGTGAGACGCTGATCATCGGTGCCGGGATGGCCGGACTCGCCGCCGCGCGAGAGCTCGTGCGCGGCGGCTCGGAGGTCATCGTGATCGACAAGGGGCGCGGCGTCGGCGGGCGCATGGCGACGCGACGCTTCGCCGGCGCGCGATTCGATCACGGGGCGCAATTCGTTTCGGTGCGAAGCAGCGAGTTCGCGGGCCTCGTGAACCGGCTCGTCGACGACGGCGTGATGACGGTGTGGGCGCACGGATTCGCCGACGGGCTTACCGGCGACGGGAGCCTCCTGACCGCGACGGCGGGCGCTTCTCCCGTCGCGCACAGACCGGCGCGCGATGGCCATCCGCGCTACCGCGGTGTCCCGGCGATGAGCTCGATCCCCAAGGCGCTCGCCGACGGCCTTGACGTGCGCCTCGACGTCCAGGCGGTCGCGGTGCGCGAGGAGGACGGCGGCTGGAGCGTTGACGCGGAGGGCGGACAACGCTACCGCTCGCGCTCGGTCATCGTCACCGCACCGGTTCCCCAGAGCCTCGCGCTCCTGGCGGCCGGAGGCGTCGAGGTGGCGCCGGCGGCCAGGGGACGCCTCGAACAGATCGACTACGCTCCCTGTCTCGCCCTCCTCGCGCGCTGCGACGCGCCCGTCGCGCTTCCGGAGCCGGGCGTCCTCAGACGTCCGTCGGAGGCGATCGAGTGGATTGCGGACAATGCTGCGAAAGGCGTCACCGACGGCTCACCGGCGCTGACCGTCCACTACGCCCCCGGGTTCAGCGCGGAGCACTACGAAGAAGGCGAAGAGGCCGTGGCCGAGCTCATGATCGGCGAGCTTTGCTCGGTGCTTCCGGTCGAGATCGGCACTCATCAGGTGAAGCGGTGGCGATTCAGCAGTCCGATCGGGCCGCTCTCGGTCGGCGCGTGGACGGAGGGACTCCCGCCCGGCATCGTGATCGCCGGGGACGCGCTCGCAGGCGCGCGCGTCGAGGGCGCCGCGCTCTCCGGAATGGCCGCGGCGCGCGCCGTGCGCTGACGGCCTGAACGCTACCAAGCAGACGCGTGGGCCCAGCTCACGTGCACGACGGGATGATCCATGCGACCGTCGATCTTCGAGTCAGGACCCTCCGGGCGAAAACCGTGTTGCGTACCTCATCGCGTACCACCACTTGAGACCCGCCACCTTTCGCGCGATGCCTCGGTGGAGGAGCTTCTTCGGAACGAAGAGGGAAGAAACGAACGACCAGCCGAAGCGCTCGGCCTCCGTCCGGCATCCGGTCTCGGCGACGAACTCGGCGAACTGCGCATTCGTGACGCTGTGCCGGTCGATCGCGAAGGGAGCGAGCCGGACCTCGCGAACGGAACCCTCACCGTCTTCAGGAGACCCCCTCCGCATCGTCGGTACCCATGAGAAACGCACCGCCGTCGAGCGGGACGAGCACGTGATTGTGCCGGAGCCCAGCGCCCGAGCCGCCGCCCGCGCGGGCGTCAACCGAGGCGCCGCCGTGCTCCGGCTCTGACCGTCCCGGAGTGCAGCAGCTGTGGCCGGACTGCGCCATACGCTCCCAATCCATGAAAAATCCGATCGGTTGATTGCCGCAGGGCCAGTCGGTAGGCTCGTCGTACGACGTCGTCCATCGCGACCGACCGGACGTCGCGCGCACGAACCATCGAGCAGACCTTCGTGATCGGTATCATTGTTAACCCCGCGCTCGCCTTCTACAAGTTCCGCGCCGGCAAATCGACCGGAAGCACGATGCTCAATTCCGATGCGAAGATCATGAGATCGGACATCATCTCAATCGCGGTGCTCGCCGGATTACTCTTCACTTTCGCGCTCGAGCTTCCCGTAGTCGATGCTCTCACCGCGCTCGGAGTGAGCGTCTGGATCACATGGGTCGCGTTCGGCATCTTCCTCGAAACGAACGTCGAGCTCATGGAGCGATACGGCGACCCATCGACCTATCAGGAGATCTTCGACATCCACACGAAGCCGATCGGCAACGTGGAGGGTCCGAAGCGTTACGGCGTGAGCCAGCGCGCGCTCGACGACCGCCTCACGTAGCCACGCGGCAGATCGCACCCGTTCGACGCGGAACGACCAGTGCGGTTCCGCGGCGTTGCGCGGAGCGCGCCGACGTCGCGAGCATCACCTCTGCGATCCCAACGTCGATCGAATGTGCCTCCGCGGAGATGTTGAACGCCACCAGGTAGCGCCGCTCCGCGTCGCCTATCTCGTACGCCCACGTTCCCCGCTCCGGATCGAGGTGGACGAGCCGCCGTGCGCGGCGTACCGCCTCGACGTGATCCCGCCGAAAACGAATGATTGCCCGGAAGAACGCGAGCAGCTCCGTGTCCCACTCCGACTCGTCCCAGACCATGTCCGCGCGTGCAAGCGCGTCGCCGCCGGCGCGGCGATTGCTCGTGGGCTCCTCATGCGTCATGCCGATCTCGGTCCCGTAGTAGAGCACCGGAGTCTGCGGCAGCGTCATCAGACAGAGCGTCGCGAGGCGTAGCGAGTCACGGTCCTGGCCGGCGACGTGGAGGAACCGATCCATGTCGTGATTGTCGTAGAAACTCGTCAAGTGAGGACCGTCCGCCATGAACTGTCCGTACAGCTCGAGGAAGTTCTCGAGCTCGGCGAGCGACCAGTCGCCGGTCGCGAACGTGAGGCGGAGCGCCCGTGCGAGTGGAAAGTCGAGCACGCTCGTGAGTCGTCCGGTATAACGACGCAGCGCGTCGCCCGTGTCGGTCGCCTCGCCGATCGTCACGACGTCGGGCGAGACTTCCTCGAGCGCTCGCTGAAACTCCACCCAGAAATCCATCCCGTGACCAATCACGTGATCAAGCCGAAGGCCGTCGAACCCACACTCCACCCAATGGCGGGCGCTGCTCGTGACGAACTCGCGCGCTCCCTCGCTCGCGGTGTTGAACGAGACGAGCGAAGGGACCGAATCGAGAAAGGATCGATACTCGTCGGGCCATCGATAGAAGACGAACCAGTCGTGCGTGTCGGCCCCTTCAACGGCGACCGCCTTCTGGAAGGCGGGGTGACGAACAGACAGGTGGCTCGGAACGAAGTCGAGGATGACCCGAATACCGCGACGATGCGCCTCAGCGGTCAGCGTGCGAACCGCGTCGGTGTCTCCGAGTAGAGGATCGACTGAGAAGAAATCGGTCGCGTCGTACCGGTGGTACGACGGAGCCGGTCCGATCGGGGAGAGCCAGAGGCAGTCGACTCCCAGCTTCTCGAGGTACGGAAGCGCGTCCACGATGCCGAGGAGCTCGCCGCCGTGCTTCGTGTTGGGCTGATCCGGATTGAGAAAGGCCCCGGAACGACGCCGGAACCGGTCGACGAAGATCTGGTAGATGACTGCCGACTCGAGCCATGCCGGGAGCGCACGGGCCGAGCGAACGCGGTAGGCGAACGTCGTCACGCTGCGCTCCGCTGGGTAGCGGTACCAGAACCCCTGGCCGTCCTGGGCAGGGGTCTCCCGTCCGTCCCGCGTCCGCCCGACAATCCTGTAGCGGACGGTCGTATTATCAGGCTGCCCCGGCAGCTCGGCCGACCAACGGCCGACGTACCCGCCGAACACCGTCCACGACGCCCCGTCGTATCGCATCGCCACACGCGCTGACTCCGGACCCGGCAGGGTGCCGTCAGTCGTGTACACGACGGTAGCCGCCTCGAGCGGGATAGCCGTGCCCGCCACAGCCTCGATCCTCACGGGTGCGCCGGGCGTCGGCGTCAGCGGCTCGATCGTGTTGTCGTGGCGAAACTGATGGTGCACGCTCTGCAGCCGCTTGACGATTTCGCCGGCAGGCAGATCGCCCGGCGCGGTCGCAATCTCGCGATACTCACTCATCGTCGCTCATCTCCTGCGTCTCGGCCGTCAGGGCGCGCTCCAGCGTCTCGAGCACCCGCTGGAGCTCGCTCCGCGAGCGCTCCGGCATCCCGAGTCGAGCCACCGTTTCCTCCGCGGCGCGCTCGGCGGCCAACAGCACCGTCCGTCCCTGCTCCGTCAGCCGCGCAAGTCGTGCGCGTCCGTCCCGTGCGTCCGACCGCCGTGTCAGCAGATGCCTGCGTTCCAGCGAGGAGACGATTCTCGTGGTCGTGCTGTCGTCGCAGAGGAGGCGCGCAGCGAGATCGCTCATTCGCAACGGTCCCGATTCAAGCGCGCGCAGCGTGTTGTACTGGTCCGTGCGTAGATCAAGCGGCGCGAGGCTCCGTGCCACGGCACCTTCGACAAGGACGTGGCAGGTGCGTAGGAGATCGATGGGGTGGTTCATTCTCAAATGAGAATAAGATACCTCGCTCCCTTCGGCAACCCCTAAAGAGTGGCGCCGAAATTGTTGCCGGCACTGCAAACTTGACACAACGGGGGGGCGGTTCTAGAGTTACCCCGACAAACATGCGCATCACGATCAAGGACATCGCACGCGAGACCGGCTACTCCAAAACGACTGTTTCCTTCGCCTTCAACGAACCGCGGCAGATTTCCGCGGAGGCACGCACGAGGATCCTCGAGACGGCGGCCAGGCTCGGGTACGTCCCGGATCCGGTCGCGCGCTCGCTCTCACGGCGACGCGTCGGGACGATCGGGTTACTGCTTCCACAGCCGATCCCGTTCTCGCTTCAGAACCCGTACATGGTGCGGTTGATCAGCGGGCTCGGTGAGGTGTGTAACGACGAAGGCCTCTCGCTGACGATGCTGCCGCCGCAGCGTGGGAGTCTCATCTCGAGCGCACGGGCGGCGGCAGTCGACGGACTCGTGACGATCGGACTGGAGCCTGAGGACGAGATCGTCGGGCTGATCAAGAATCGCCACATCCCGTTCGTCACGATCGACGCGCACTCAGAGCCGGGGATTCCGTCGATCACGGTCGACGACCGGGCGGCGGCGGACGCCGCGATGAGTCATCTGCTGGAGTGCGGCCACGAGCGAATCGGTATTGTGATTCTCGAAGATTCGCACGCGCCCGATCAGGAAGAGTACTCCGGGATCGGGCGGCTTCGAATGCTCGGATACGAGGATGCGCTGCACCGGCACGGGCGCTCGTGCGACGATGACGGGATCGTGCAGCTCTACGAGCCGTGCAGCGTGCAGGGCGGGCGCATGGCGGCGCGCGAGATCATCCGGGCGCACCGTGACGTGACGGGTGTCGTCTCCATGAGCGATGTGATGGTGATCGGGCTCTACGAAGAGCTCAAGAACGTGGGTTTGCGTATCCCCGATGACCTCTCCGTCGTCGGATTCGACGACATCTTCGAATCGCGGCTGCTCACGCCGGCGCTCACGACGGTCCGTCAGCCGGCCGAGGAGAAGGGTCGCACGGCAGGAGAGCTGCTCGTCCGGATGATCCGAGACGAGCCGGTTGAGGACAGCGTCACCTTCCCGTGCGAGCTCGTCCGTCGCGACAGCGTCGCACGCCTCGCCAGCGTCGAGCCGTGAGACAGACGGTAGCCCGGACCGATCTCACGTCGAGAGGTCACAGCGGAGCAGCGCGCTCGTCTCCGGCATCGTCCGCACGCGGACGACGCCCTCAACGTGATCCGCGTCGTACTCGCCTGCGTCGAGCGGGTCCGATCGCCCATCCCGGATCGGCTCGAACGCTCTGACGGATGTAACGCCGAGCGACCGCAGATCAATCTCCCACTCGCGCTCCTCCGCGGCCCGGTTCAGCAGCAGCACCACCGAACGGTCGACCGTCCAACGCGCGAAGACGAGAAAGTCGTTCCCTGAGTCGATCACGCTCCAGCCGCCGGAGTGCAGCGCCTGCTCCGTTCGCTTCAGAGCAATCATCCGGCGGTAGAGCGCTACGAAGCGCGCGTCCCACCGCGACTCGTTCCACTCCATCGGGAAGCGCTTGCCGTGATCGCCGTCGAGCGTACCGCCGAGGCCGACCTCATCGCCGTAGTAGACGCTCACGGTGCCGGGAAGCAGGAAGAGGAGCATGACCGCCCCCTCGTAGCGCGGCCACGAGAAGAGCGGGCCCTCGGTGTGCATCCTGGTGACGTCGTGGCTGTCGAGGAGGTTGAACTGGGCGTGGAGAAAGCCGCTCGGAATACGCGCGAAGTGTTGGTGCAGGAGTGCGTTGAGCTCGCGGCCGGTGATCGCGCGCCCGGGGACGGCCTCGGCGGACGGTGAGACGGCGAACCGGTCCTGCTCGCCAAGCCACATCCTGATCGGGCGCTGCGAGCCGAAGTAGTTCATCGCCGAGTCCCACTGGGTCGTGTCCACCCAGGCGGTCGCGTCGTGCCAGTGCTCGCCGAGGATGTACGCGTCGGGATTGATCGACTTCACGACGTCTCGGATCTCGCGCCAGACCTCGTGCCCCTGCTGGGTCTGCCCGTGATTTCCCACTTCGCTCGCGACGTCGAACCGCCACCCGTCGATGCCGAACGGCTCGCGCAGGTAGCGCTGCACGACGGAGTCGCGCCGCCGATAGACGGTTTCGCGAAGCTCGGGAGTTCGATAGTCGAGCTTCAGCAGGTCGTCTACGCCGAGCCAGTTCACGACGCGGCCCTGGTCATCGCGCAGCACGAAGTCGACCCGACGACCGCCAATCTGCACGCCGCCCGCCCACGGGTGCTCGACGCCGACGTGGTTGATGGAGACGTCGAGGATGATCCGCATCCCGCGTTCGTGGGCGGCGCGGATCAGCGAGGCGAGCGCCTCATCACCGCCGAGATGAGGGTCGACTGCGAAGTAGTCGAGGCAGTCGTACCGGTGGTTCGTCTTCGCGGTGAAGACCGGCGTCAGGTAGAGCGCTGAGACGCCAAGGTCCGCGAGGTAGTCGAGCTTCGCCTCGATTCCGGGGAGGTCGCCGTTGAAGAAGTCGAGCGAGCCGCCCTCCGGGTACGGGAGCGGGTCGTCAGCCCACTCCATCGCGCGGCTTGCGAAGTCGTCGCGCACGATCTCGCCGTCGCGCACGCCGAGGTCGGCACGCCCGCGGTGGAAGCGGTCGGGGAAGATCTGGTAGAAGGTAGACGAGCCGATCCAGGCGGGCGCGTTGGTGCTGGTGTCTACGCTCCAGTCGTACGCCTCAGACGGGTAGACCGAGCTCACGCCGAGACGGGTGGCGTAGTACGTCGCGCCGTCGACGGTTCGTATCAGAAAATGGTAGTGCGTCCGAGGCTGTTCCAACGCGAATCGTGCGGCGTACCAGCAAGACCGCTCGCCCACCGACTCAACCGCCGCCTCGTAGTGATGGTCGATGCCGTTGATGATGGCGCGTACCCAGACGCGCTCGATCGGCGCGTTCCGCGCGGCACGTAGCCGCACGACTACGTCGTGCGCCGCGCGGCTCGCAGACGGGCTCACCTCGAGCCACGGCGGCGCCGACGCGGCGCGCACGCCCGCCTCCCATCCCGACTCTCCGATGGCGGTCATTCGCCCTCCTCGGCAGGCGTTGGATCTGCTGTGCTACACGGAAACGCGTTCGTCCGCGCGCCGCTCGACGAAGCTCGTCGGGACGATGACGTGATTTTCCGCGACGTCGCCCCGCTCGATCCGATCGATCAGGAGTCTCGCCGCGCTCCGTCCGAGCTCCTCGGGTCGGATGTCGACGCTTGAGAGCGGTGGGACGCACCGGGCGGCCTCCGGGGTGTTGTTGAATCCCACGCCCGGTACGCCGTGCAGACCGCGATCGGCCAGCGCGCGCATCGCACCGAGTCCGAGCACGTCGTCGGTTGCGACGAAGGCGTCGGGCTGGACGTGCGCCAGCATTCCGAGCATCGAGCGTCGCCCGGCACCCTCGCTGAACTCCCGGGCGAATCCGACGAGTTCCGGCAGGAGATCAAGGCCGCGGTTCGCCAGCGCCATCCGGTATCCCTCGAGGCGGTCGCGCGTCACGTTCATCTCAGGAGGACCACCGATGAACGCGATCCGCCTCGCGCCCTGCTCGACCAGACGGTTCACCACTTCGTACATCGCGTGGAAGTTGTCATTGTCCACCCAGAGGAGCTGCCCGGGCGTCTCCGGGCGACCGACGACCGCGAAGGGCAGCTCCTCGTGCACCAGGAAGTCGATGCACCGGTCGCGCTGGTGGACGGCGAGCAAGATGCACCCGTGAACCGACGCCGAGTGCAGGAACTGTCGCAGGTAGCCGAGTTTCTCCTCCTCGTCGTGCGAGAAGGCGTAGAGCGAGAGGTATCCTCGCGCCTGTGCGTACGAGCTGACGCCGCGCAGCACCCGGGGGAAGAAAGCGTTCGCGAAAAGATCATCGGGTCCGCCGGGCAGTACGAGCCCGATCGCACGGACCGCGTCGTTACGCGAGTGGAGGTGCGTCTGATAGTTCATTTCGCGGACCGCGTCGAGCACCCGTTGCTTCGTCTCCGCGCTGATGCGCGGGCTGTTGTGCAGCGTTCTCGAAACGGTCGAGGTCGAGACGCCGGCACGCTCCGCGACGTCCCGGATCGTTACCCTGTTCATCGCTCCACTCGCCCGGTTCCTACTCGACCGCATTTACGTAGGCGCGCGGTAACTCATCGGGAGCCAGGCGCGCGGCCGAACCGGATGCCACGGGAGGATAGTCGGAGAGCAGCTCCTGCTGCGTCACCGATGCTCCGGCGGGGACCACCATGTCCACGATCCGCGTATGATTCACGTCGTCCGGCGCGCCGCCGAGGACCCATTGGCCGGCGGACTCCTCAACGTTCCGAACGCGGCGGACTCCGGCGGACGGGAATCCTTCCTGGCCGAGAACCGCCACGGTATACCCGAACGCCGTCGGATCGGAACCGTCCGGAAGCATCTCCCTGGGCAGGCGGATGACAATCCGGCCGGCGTCAGCGTCAACGCGAACGCGCAGCGGCGAACCGCTCAGCTCCACCGGCGCGGACGCAGGATCGTCGGGGTCCTCCGGAACGAGCACCTTCTGGTTCCATCCCTCAACCCAGAGCGCGTACTCCCATCCGAAGTCGGCCGGGAGCGCCGCGTTGCGCCCCTCGAGCAGACGACGCGCACCGGTACCGGCGCCCGGATCGATGTCCAGATAGATGTCGACTGTCTGCAACGAGAGGTTGATCCCCGATCCCCACGGATTCTGTATGGGCGCGTTCAGGCCGACGGTGAACTTGAGGTAGTTCTCCTCTTCCTCCACGATGAACTCGGTGACGTCGAAGCTGCCGGGAGCGAAGACGCTGTCCGTCGGATAGGTGTAGCTGCCCGGACCGGTGTCGTCACCCACGGGATCCTCAACCGCGAGCACGAGCTCGCCGCCGCCGAGATCGGGTACGTTGCTGCGCCCGGGACCGGACGACGGCAACCGGTCAAAGACGCCGCTCGCCTCCACGCTGTACGCAGCGAAGCTCACCTCGTCGCCGCTCTCGAGGTCCCCGAACAGCGAGAGCGGGACCGATGCCTCGATCGTGCGCGCTCCGTAGACGAAGTCGATCTCCTCCGTGGTGGCTTCCCACGCTCCGTCCATCGTTCGGCGGACGACGGTTACCCCGTCGCGCGCGATGTCAAGGTAGAGTCCGCTGTCGAAGCCGACGAGCTCACCGCCCGCCGCATCGACGAAGGGCGCGGTCGCCACCTGACCCGGGTAGCCGAAGTAGAGCTGCACGCTGCCGCGCGCCAGCGCCTCGCTCACCGGCGTGGAAGTCTCGAGCGCGACGTGGAAGCGCTCGGTGTCGAACCCGTATCGCAGTCCGTCGAGGACGTCCGTGCCGCGCGCCTGGGCGTCACCGACGTTTCGATAGTAGCCCCCGCTTGCCCACTCGTCGTCGCCGATGCTGCCGTCGACGGTCGGCGTGAAGGTGCCGCTCGGACGGCGCGCGGGCGCTTCGGGCCGTTCGGGAATGATCGGGACGCGGACATAGTCGGGCACCGGCTCGTCGAGCGCGCGGAACACGTTTGCCAGCAATTCGCGGTACGCCTCATCGAAGTACTCGTCCTGACCCGAGTCCTGGTCGGCGCCGTACCACCAGAACCAGTCGGAGCCCTCGGCGAGGTACATGTAGTCGAGCGCTTCGGCGAGTTGCTCGGGCGTCGTCTCGCGGCGGCCGCGCATGTCGTAGAGCGCGAGGAACTCTCGCACCCGACCGAGGAGATTCCACGCCTTCGTCTCCTCCCGTTCACCAATCCAGGTGCTGTAGTCGGAGCTGAACCACGAGCCGGGCCACAGGTCGTCGATCCGCCGCTGCTCCGGGAATGCGTCCATGAACTCGGTCACGGTCGTCGTCCGGATTGTCTGCGACTCGCTCAGGTTGCGGTAGAGCGCGTTGAGGAACTCCTTCCCGTCGTTCGGATAGTGCTCCCACGCGTTCTCACCGTCGAGGATGATGCTCACCAGGTGTGGACCGCCTTCTCCGCCGGTCTCCTCCTGCAACCGCTGCCGGATGCGCTCGAGGCGCTGCATCAGGTCGGCGGCCGCGGTCTCCCCGGGCGTCCCCGAGTATTCGAAGCCGATGAGGTCGGAAATGCGCAGGTCACGGAAGACGATCGCAACGGGCTCGCTGCGTGCGGCCTGCACGATGTAGGGTCGGTAGAGCGCGTCAGCCTCGACGACGGTGTCGTTTTCGTCCCGCACGAAGCCGTCGAGCCCGAGACTCTTCGCGAGCACCTGCTCACCGGTCGCCATCCAGCGGTAGCCCGACTCGGCTACCATGTTGACGATCTCCTGCGCGACGGCACCCTCGGCCGGCCAGAGCCCGACCGGATCACGACCGAACTTCTCGCGGTAGATCTCGACGCTCCGTTCGAGGTGGGCGACGGCGTCGTTCGGATAGTAGTACTCGTTCGGCAGCTCCGCGGTCGGGTCGCCCTCCGCGGCGAGGTTCGTACTGAAGATGAGCGGCAGGATCGGGTGTGCGTACGGCGTTGTGATCACCTCGATCTGTCCGGCGTC
Organism: uncultured Spirochaetaceae bacterium; assembly: GCA_964625715.1. Classification (GTDB taxonomy): domain Bacteria; phylum Spirochaetota; class Spirochaetia; order DSM-27196; family SLST01; genus SLST01. The sequence continues at coordinate 12,789 of CAZVEF010000022.1, forward strand.
CTGAAGCTCCCGGTGGACGGGGACCACCTCACCGATGATGCGCCGGGCCTCCTCAAAGAGGACCGCCTTGTCCTCCTGGGCGAAGTCTCCGCCCTTTGCGACGAGCGAGGCGAGCGGCTCCCGCTCGAGAAACATCGGGTCGAACCAGACGAGGTTGAAGAAGACCTGGAGGTCGAGGTAGTCCTGCTCGCTGAAGCTGTTGATCCCCTCAACCGTCCGCGTATCAATCTCCTCGCGCCGTTGCAGGAGCTCGGTGTAGCGAGGGAACTTCCCGATCATGTTCTCGTGATTCGCGTCGAAGAAGCGCTCGAGGATGAACTGCTTCTCCTCGTTCGTCAGCTCGCTCGGGTGCTTTTCGGCGAGTACCCAATAGCGGTCCGTCGCGCCGTTCTCGAAGTCCTCGAGCTGCCGGAGCAGGACCGGCGTCAAGTTGAACGTCGCGCGGACGTCGGGATACTCACGAAGGATCGCGGCCATGTCGTAGTAGCTCTTGGTCGCGTGCACACGAACCCACGGCCTCGAGTAGACGCCGGTATCCGGGTCCTGGTAGTAGAGTGGCTGGTGCTGGTGCCAGACCAGGTTGACGTAGAGCACGTCTTCACTCATCGCTCGCCGCCCGGCCGGTGTGACGCAGGAGGCAAGCCCTACGAGCACGCCTGCGAGCAGAACGATCCCGGAAATCGCAGATCGCAGTTTCATTGGTTCCTCCCGTGGGTTAACCCTTCACCGCCCCGGTGGTCAGCCCGCTCACCAGGAACCGCTGAAGGAAGAGATAGAGCGTGACGATTGGAATCGCCCCGATGAGCGCCCCGGCCGAGAAGACACCCCACGCCTCGCTGTATTCACCGTTTCGGACGAAGAGCGTGAGTCCGACCGCCACGGTGAACTGCCGCGTGTCCTGCAGGATGATCTGCGGGATGAGGAAGTCCGAGTAGGCGGCGATAAACGAGAGCAGCGCCACGACCGTCAGGATCGGCTTGACTACGGGAAGGATGATCCTCCAGTAGATCTGCCAGTTGGTAGCGCCGTCGATGCGCGCCGACTCGTCCAGGCTCCTCGGCACCGAGTCGAAGTAGCCCTTCATGAGCCACGTGTTGATACCCATCGCGCCGCCGAGGTAGACGAGAATCAGACCTCCATGACTGTTCAGCCCCATCCCGGGAATGAAGAGGCCCACCGCCTGAATGAGCAGGAAGGTAGCGACCATGGTGAGCGAGTTGGGAAAGACCTGGATGAGGAAGACCGAAAGCAGGAGTCCCCGACGGCCCTTGAATCGGAAGCGCGAGAATGCGTAGGCGCTGATGGAGCAGATGAAGACGCTCAGCACGCTCGTCGTAACGGAGATCTTGAGCGTGTTCCACAACCAGATGCGGAACGGGTGAATATGGCTCGCGAACAGATCCGTGTAGTTATCAAAGCTCGCGTTCGACGGGATCACGGTCTGGCTGACGATCGAGTCTCGAGGGTCGAGCGAGGCGGTCATGATCAGGAGCACCGGCGTCAGCGCGAATACGAGTGCTACGGCCGCGAGCACGAGTCTCCATGCAATATCCATCTGCGTGCGGTAGCGGTAGCGCAACGGTGTGTTCATGGCTCGGCTAGACATTTTCGGATATCTCCTCCCAGACCCGCGTGTAGCGGAACTGGAGCGCCGTGATGATCGCGAGAATCACGAAGATCACGATCGTGATCGCCGACGCGTAGCCGAAGTCGGCGCCACGCCCACCGGCGAAGGCGAGCCGGAAGATGTAGGTGATCAGGATGTCCGTGTGTCCGGCGGGTGTCGTCGCGCCGGCGATCGGCGGACCTCCCTGGGCGTAGATGTCGATCACCGTGAAGTTGTTGAAGTTGAACGAGAACGACGCGATCAGCAGCGGCCCCACCGCCACGAGCAGCAGCGGCAGCGTAAGGTTCCAGAGCTTTCGCAGCGGACCGGCACCGTCGATCGTCGCCGCCTCGTAGATGTCGCCGGGCAGCGACTGGAGCGCGCCGGTGCAGATCAGCATCATGTACGGAAAGCCGAGCCACGTCTGGACGATCAGGATTCCGATCCTGGCCCAGAACGGATCGGCGAGCCAGAGCGGGCTCGAGCCGAACAGGCTTTCGAGCGTCGTAGAGATGATGCCGAAGTAGCGGCTGAACATGCCGCGCCAGATGTTGACGCTGATGAAGGCCGGCAGCGCGTAGGGGATCAGCAGGAGCGAGCGAATCACCTTCTTGCCAGGCAGCTTCGGATGCTCGAAGACGATAGCGAAGAACAGTCCGACCGAGAAGCTGAGCAGCACGCTGACGGCGGCAAAGATGAAGGTCCAGGCGAAGACTCGGACGAACGGCCCTCGCAGCGCGGGCGAGGTGAAGAGCCGCTCGAAATTGCGCGTCCCGATGGGCACCCAGAAACCCGGACGAAGCGTTGAGCCGTCCCCGGCGGTGAAGGTGCCTCTGACGGGACGGTAGACCTTCTCGTCCAGGACGTCGGTCATCGTGTCCGTCTCCGCGTCGTAGACGTACCGCTGTTCAAGGGGCCGTGCCGTGTCGAGGGAACGCACACGGACCGTCTCGGGCAGCTCGCCGAACTCGATCTCGCCGATGCGATCGAGGAGCGGGAGCATCTGGATCCGGTTCAGCCGGGTGTACCCGTCAATCTCCGTGGGTATGCCGTCCGCGTCGAGCGACGCGCGCACCGGCGCGGGAGCTTCGTCGGCAGGGATGAGCGGCTGGTTGGGAAAGGCGAGATACTCTTCCTCCTCCGACTGCAGCCAGAGCGCGAACTCGCCGCCCGCGTTGCGGAAGGCGGTCCAGGAGAACTCCGGCGCGCCCTCGGGCACGAACGTGGTTCCTTCAAGCCGATCGAGCACCTGCGCCTTGGTCAGCAGGTGTCCGTCGCCGTAATTGGTGAAGGCGACGTAGACCGTATACGCCGTCGGGTAGGCGAGCATGATGATCATCAAGGCGAGGCCGGGCGAGAACCAGCGGAACGGGTACGCATTCTCAAAGAGGAAGGCGAGGTTTACCCCGACCGTCACAAGGAAGACGACCCCGGCGAGCGGGTAGCGTCCGTTTGCGATGAGCGTCCAGATGAACAGCAGGCTGACGGCGTCGATCACCGCGAGCAGCGTGAGTCGAATCGCCACGCGCAGCGGCTTCGACGAAAAGAACCTGTGGTGAGGAGCCTCCTCTCCAACCGAAGGGGGCGCCGAAGCGCCCCCATTCTGCATAGCAGACTTCATCTACTCACCCGCGATGGTGGTGCGGATCTGATCAGCGGCGTTCTCGAATGCCTCCTCACCGCCGACCTGCTCCTGCATGATCAGCGTAACCGCATCGCCCCACGCATCCCAAACGGCGTTCATCTCGGGGATCGCCGGCATCGGTCGTCCCTCGAGACCCACCTCGCCGAACGCAACGAGACGCTCGTCGGTCACGAGCTCCAACGCGCCGAGGTGTGCCGGGGTACGACCGCCCAGCTCGAAGATCTCGAACATGACGTCGGCCGTCGCGGCGAACTCGGTGAGGAATGCCGTCGCGAGCGCCTGATTCTCGCTGAACGCGCTGACCATGAAGCCCTGGACGCCGACGAACGGCTGACCGCCGCCCGGGATCGAGGTAATCTCGTAGTTCACGCCCGATTCTTCGATGCGATCGAGCGCCCACGGGCCGGTGATGGTCATCGCTGCCTCACCGGTCTCGAAGAGCGAGTGGTAGGTGTCGTAGTCCATGCCGCCGGGCACGAGACCCTCGTCAACCATCTCCTCGAGCCAAATGGCCGACTCGATCGAGCCCTCGTCGTCGATGCCTACTTCGTCCGGATCGTAGGCGCCGTCGGAATCCGTGCCGAAGACGTACCCGCCGAAGGCGCTCTGGATGGGGAAGAAGTGGTACGGATCGCCTTCCTGGCGAATAAAGCCATACTGTGCTTCGCCGGAGCTCTGAAGTTCCTCGGAAATCTCGCGGACCTCATCCCACGTCGCAGGCGGCTCGGGCACGAGATCGGGATTGTAGAAGAACGCCACGTTCTCAACCGCGTACGGCATGCCGTAGAGCTCGCCCTCGTAGCTGAACGCGGCGAGCGCGGCTTCGGTGAACTCGCTCTCCTTGGCCCCGAGGTCGATCGAGGCGATGATGCCGCTCGTGACGAGCTCGCCGAGCCAGTCGTGCGCGCCGATCAGGATGTCCGGACCCTCGCCGGCGGGACCCGCGACCTTCACGTTGTCCCGGATGTCGCCGAAACCAACCTGCTGCACGGTCACCGGAACGCCGTACGTCTCGGTGAAGTCCTCGCCCAGGCTCTCCAGGATCGGAGCGCGTTGCTCATCGGCCCAGATGACGAGCGTCGCGTCGGGGTCGATCTCGAGCTCCGGCTCGGCCTCTTCCTGCCCACCCGCGAAGACGGGCAGCAGCACGACCGAGAGGAGCATGAACACGATCAGAAACCTTTTCATGGAAACCTCCATTGTGCCCTTGCGGCACGTTTTACGTTGCTGTGCAAACGTACCGACATGGTAAACCGGTTTAGGAAATCGTGCAACGTTTTTCGACGCTGGTCTGCTCGAACGTGCACGTTCGTTGCCTAAACCGGTTCAGCCGAGCGTCGACCCGGGCCCCCAGAGGCGCTGAGTCGCGCTCAGAGGGCTCACTTGGCGGTCGGGCGTCGACGCGGTGCAACTCGATGCACAGAAGCTGCATAGACGTGCAGCTTCCCGATCGGCACCGAGGCGAGGTACGCTGTTCGCATGGACGACCGGACGGCCTGGTACGAAGGAAGCATCGACACGCATCTGCACCTCTCGGCTCTCGCGGGTAAGGGACTGGACGCAGAACGCGTCGTCTCGGAGGCGGACTCGGCCGGGCTCGCGGCGCTGATCGACGTCGGGATCCGGGCCGGAGACCTGCGGGAGCGGGTCGATCGCTACGGCGCGTCGCGCCTCGTGCGCTTCACCGTCGGCATCCACCCGACCGAGGTGCGGCCCGAGAGCAGATCGCAGCTCGCCGCGATCGAGGCGGAGCTCGCCGAGGAGCGACTCGCGTCGCGCATCGTCGCCGTCGGCGAGATCGGTCTCGACTTCTACTGGTCGACCGATCACTGGGAGACGCAGATCGATCTGCTCGAAGCGCAGTGCGCGATCGCGGCGCGCCACGATCTGCCGGTCGTCCTGCACAACCGCGCCTCCGAAGCCGAAATGCTCGCGCTCCTCGCGCGGTGTCGCCCGAGCGGCGTAATGCACTGCTTCTCCCAGGGCGCGGAGTATTGCCGCAGGTGCGTCGAGCTCGGGATGTACGTCTCATTCGGAGGGAATCTGACCTACCGGCGCTCGGCCGATATCAGGGAAGCGGCGGCAATCGTGCCCGACGAGCTCCTGCTCGTGGAGACCGACTCCCCCTACCTGAGCCCGCAGACGGTACGAGGGCTGCCGAACCACCCCGGTCATCTCGGCTTCATCATCGAGGCGCTCGCACACGAGCGCGGGACGGGCGCGCGCGAGATCGCCGAGTTGACCGCGCGCAACGCACGCCGCCTCTTCCGGCTGGAAGCACGGTCTACACCGCCCCTTTGAGCGGCAACCGCAGCATGACCGACGTCCCCGCGCCCGGCTCACTTCCGATCGAGAGCGTTCTGCGGTGCGCCTCGTCGGAGAGGTCCTTGAAGAAGTGGACGTGCGGCAGGAACGCGAAGTAGTCGCCCATTCCTATCCTCCGGCCGGGCGCCCGTTTCGCTCCACCAAGGCGCGAAGCACGCGGTAGTCGCTGAAGGTGATGTCGGCGACCGAGTCGCGCGCCGCGTCGGGGTAGAGAGTTCCATCGATGTCGAACCCCACGGCCGTGAACGGCATGATCCTCGCTTCAACCGGATCGCAATCCGCGCACGGCGTCACGCGGAATCCGCGCACGGCGTCACGGACGATGTAGAGCGCCGTGACCGCAGGCGTGCCCGGCGCCGGTTCGAGGCGCCAGGTGAAGAGCGCCGCCCGCACCTTCTGGTCCGCGCGCCATGAGATCTGGTGGAATCCCGATACACGGAAACGCACGACGATCCCGAATCATCCTGTGATCTGCCGGAACGGACCGTTCGGCCCATCATCGACCGGGCGCGTGTCGATGTTGAGCGATGTCTCCACGCTTAGCTTTCCCTAACCCTTTCCTGGTCGCCGGCTCAGCCCGCGGTTGAGTCCTGATCATCGCTTCGCAGTGACTCTGATGAGATGATACCCGAATTGCGTGCGCACCGGATCCGAAAGCGATCCCACGCCCAGCTTCCGGCACGCCTGCTCGAATTCCTTCACCATCTTCCCTTCGCCGAACCAGCCCAGGTCGCCGCCTTTCGATTTGCTCGGGCAGGTCGAGTAGCGTCGCGCGAGGTCTTCGAAGCGAGCGCCCTTCTGCAGCTCTCCGCGGATCTTCCGCGCCAGATCCTGGCTCGGTACGAGGATGTGACTCGCTCTCCATTCCATGACGGAATAGTACGTCGGGCGGGCGCGGTGGGCAAGACAGGGGCGCCCGCTCGCGCTCCGCCGCCGTCTCGGCTACGCGCCTGCGGTGTGGTTGTGCTGCGGATCGCGCAGGAACGCGGCGAGCAGGTGCGCGGTGTTCTCGATCGCGCCGGCGTGGATGATCTCGTAGCCGTGCGTATTCTCCATGGGGATCCCTACGAGCGCCGCCTTCGCGGTGCGCCCGAGTCGTTTCGCAGCCGAGGAGTCGGAGCTGTAGTTCTCGAAGATGCCGATGCCGGGCAGCATGTCGAGGTCGAGCGCGTGCGCGATGAGCGCGTCGGCGACCTCCTTCGTGTACACCGCGTAGTCGTCCCGATAGCCGATAGTAGGGTAGGGGTCGACCTCGTTGCCGTACTCGTCGGGCGAGACCGGGGCAACGTCGACCGCGAGCGAGAGCTCGCCGGGCAGCGTACCGGAGGCGTAGCCCGCGGTGCCCGATCCGAGCTCCTCCTCCCGAGTGAACACGACGTAGACGGGCACCGCCGGCCCTCCCGATTCGGCAAGAATGCGGCACGTCTCGAGCGTCGCGGTGATGGGAGCGCGGTTGTCGAGCGCGAACCCGGCGACGAGGGGACCCACGTCCCAGAGCAAGCGGTGCTGGCCGGCGATGACCACGCGCGCTCCGGGGCGAACTCCGGAATCGAGGAGCGTCTCGCCGTCCATGCCGGTGATGACCTCGTACTGGTTGAGGTCGTAGTTGCCGTGCTTGGCGTGCCAGACGTCGCTCGTCTCCTCGCCGGTATGCCACGATCCGAGTGACAGGACGCCGGGGACGATCGAGTCGTCGGCGAGGATCTCCACCGGCAGCTGCCCCAGGAACGCGGGCGAGAAGCTGCCGAGCGCGGCGAGCTTCACCGTGCCGTCGGCGCGGATCCGCTTGATGACGAACGAGATCTCGTCGGTGTGGATGAAGACCCGGATGGCCCGGCCGTCGTCGTCCGTCGCCGGCCGGTTGTCGCCGGCGGGGGCGAGTCGGGCGATGAGGTTCCCGGCAGGGTCGATTCGCCAGGCGAGTCCGTGCTCATCGAGCCAGGAGCGACAGACCGCCTCGACCTCGTCTTCCTGACCGCACGGACCGCGCGCCGCGACGAGTTTCTGGAGCAGTTGCTTGAGGTGGGCCGGCATCATGACCGCCGCAGTGTAGCACATGACCACCGGCGGTGACACCGCTACCGGTCCATTCCCGTATCCTCGAGCGCCCGCGTGACCGCCTCCTCGGCATGGATACGCGCGGTGTCGAAGAGCCGCAGCGGGCAGATCTCCTGCGTCACGAGCAGGCCGATTTCGGTACAGCCGGCGACGATTCCTTCGGCACCGGCCTCGGCGAGTCGCGCGATGACACGCAGATACTCGGCGCGCGATGACTCCTTGATCCGGCCGAGCACGAGCTCTTCGTAGATGATCCTGTGCACGATCTCCCGGTCGTCTGCGTCCGGGACGAGCGTCGTGATCCCATGCGGCGACTCGAGCCGGCCGCGGTAGAACTCGTCCTCCATCGTGTAGCGCGTGCCGAGCAGGCCCACCGTCGAGAGCCCGGCGTGCGTGATGCGGCGTGCGGTCGCGTCGGCGATGTGGAGGACCGGGATCGAGACGCCGACCGTCGCTTCGTCGATCACCTTGTGCATCGTATTCGTGCAGAGCACGATGAAGTCGGCGCCGGCGGCCTCGCAGCGGGCGGCGGCTACACCAATCGCGCCCGCCGCGGCCGCCCAGTCGCCGGTCTGCTGGTAGCGCTCGATCTCGTCGAAGTCGACCGATACCAGCACGCACTCCGCAGAATGGAGCCCTCCGAGCCTGCGCGCCACTTCCGCGTTGACGATGCGGTAGTACTCGATCGAGCTCTCCCAGCTCATTCCGCCGATCAGTCCAATAGTTTGCATCTATATCGACATCTCCTCGGTGATCTCGGGACGCTCGAACTGCATGCGGTAGAGCCGCGCGTAGAATCCGCTTGCAGCCATGAGCTCGTCGTGCGTACCGCATTCGACGATGCGGTGATCGTGGAGCACGACGACCTGGTCCGCGTTGCGGATCGTCGAGAGGCGGTGCGCGATGATGAAGCTCGTGCGTCCCTCCATGAGCCGAATCAGCCCGCGCTGGATGGTCGCCTCGGTGAGGCTGTCGACGCTCGATGTCGCCTCGTCGAGGACGAGGATGCGCGGGTTCGCCAGGACCGCGCGGGCGATCGCGAGCAGCTGTCGCTCGCCTTCCGAGAGGTTCGCCCCGCGTTCGAGAAGCTTCGTGTCGTAGCCCTCGGGCAACCTGCGGATGAAGTGATCCGCGTCCGCGGTGACCGCCGCCTCGACGGCCTCCTCGTCGGTGGCGGACGGGCGACCGTACTTGATGTTTGCCATGATCGTGTCTGCGAAGAGGTACGGTTCCTGCAGCACGACGCCCATCCGCGTGCGCAGCGAGTTGACCTCCACGTCGCGTACATCGACCCCGTCGACCGTGATACCTCCGCTTCGCACGTCGTAGAAGCGCGAAAGCAGGTTCACGAGCGTCGTCTTGCCGGCGCCGGTAGGCCCGACGATCGCGATGACCTGGCCGCACTTCGCCTCGAGCGAGATGTCCTGCACCACCGTTTGCCCGGGCTCGTAGCCGAACGTCACGCGATCGAACCCGACGTGGCCTTCGACCTCGTCCAGGCGGATCGCGTCGGGCTTGTCTACGATCTCCGGTCTGCTGTCGAGTACCTCGAAGACGCGCTCGGCGCCGGCGAGCGCCGACTGGATAAGGTTATAGACCTGCGTGATCTGGCGTAGCGGTTCAAAGAATCGGTTCGAATAGATGATGAACGCCGCGAGGAGCCCGATCGTGTACCCCCCGCCCTGCGAGACGGCGAGGTATCCGCCCACGCCAACGACGAGCGCTGCGGCGATCCCGTTGATGACGCGCATGAGCGGGTGGACGGCGAACGAGACGATCTCCGCCCGCTCCCCGGCCTCGCGCGCCTCGCGATTGATCGCCTCGAAGACGGCGTAGCTGTCTCGCTCTTTGTGAAACGACTTGATCACGCGCACCGCGGCGACCGACTCGTTGAGATTCGCGCTGAGCTGTCCGATCATCCGTTGGTTCTCCCGGAACGCCTCGCGCACCTTCTTGCCTATGAAGCCGGTCACCCAGACGAGCAGGGGGAGCAGCGCGAACACCACGAGGCTGAGCGGCAGGTCGAGCGCGACCATCGCCACCAGGGTCACGACGAGCGAGAAGAGCCCCCCTACGAGCTCGGCGATGCCGTTGGTGAGCGCGTTGTAGATCATCTCGATGTCATTCGTCACGCGCGAGATGATGTCGCCCACCCCGTGGCGCTCGAAGAACGACATGGAGAGCTTCTGCAAATGGCCGAACGAGTCTTCGCGCAGCCGATAGACCATCCGGTTGCTCGCGCGCGCCATGAGTGACCGGGCGAGCGCCTCCGCAAACCAGGCGCCCGCGTAGATCGCCACCACGACGAGCATCTGCGAGACGAACGCGCTTGCGTCCGGAGATCGCTCGATGTGCTTGCTGATCGCGCCGCCCATCTGCGCCGGGGCGAGCGCCCGGAGTACCGAGTAGGCGATGATTCCGGCGGTCACGAAGACCAGCGTTTTCCATTCGCGTCCGAAGTATCGCAGCAGACGCATGAGTGCCGACCGGAAGTCGTTGGGCGCTTCGATCCGCATCCTGTGACCGCGGTCCGCCCCCCGGTCGCCGCCTGGGCGTTTCGAGGAGTCCTGTCTCCGGGAGGGGCGGTCGCTCATGCTCGGATCTCCGCGCTCTGCGTCTGGTGGATCTCCCGGTACATCGGGTTCCCGGCGAGAAGCTCGTCGTGCGTCCCCTGCGCGACAATTCTGCCCTCGTCGAGGATGATGATGCGATCGGCCCTTCTGACCGTATTGATCTTCTGGCTGATGATGATGACCGTCCTGTCGGCGAGTCTGCGGTAGAGGTTGGCGACGATTCGCTGTTCGGTCTGCGCGTCGAGCGCTGAGGTGACGTCGTCGAGGATGAGGACGTCCGGGTCGGCGAGGATCGCGCGCGCGATCGCCACCCGCTGGCGCTGTCCGCCGGAGAGGCCAGAGCCGCGCTCGCCTACGTGCTCGTGCCAGCCGTGTTCCTTCTCCTCGATGAACTCGAGCGCGCACGCGAGCTCGGCCGCGTCGCGCATCGCCTCGTCGGGCTCGTCGCTCGCACCGCCCCGGTAGGCGTAGCCGACGTTTTCCAGGATCGACCCGGAGAGCAGGACCGTCTCCTGGAGCACGAGCGTGACTCGTTCGCGCAGCGTGCGCATCGAGAGCGTTCGCACGTCGTGCCCATCGAGCGACACCGTCCCGGAGCTCGTGTCATAGAGCCGGGGGATGAGCGCTGCGAGGGTCGTCTTGCCGGAGCCGGTTCTGCCGAGGACGCCCAATTTCTCCCCCGGCGCGATGTCGAGCGAGATGTCGTCGACCGCCGACTCTCCTTCACCGTAGGCGAAGGAGACGTTGCGGAACTCGATCCGCCCGGTTACCGGCTCGAGGTCATGCGCATCCGCGGGCTCCCGTATGTGCGGCTGGTCGCCCATGAGCTCCTCGATCCGCGCCGCCGAGGCAACCGCCATCGTGAGGAACTGAAGCGTCATTCCCAGCGCGATGATCGGCCACATCGCGCGCAGCGCGTAGCCCTGGAAGGCAAGGAGTTGCCCCAGCGTGAGGTCCATCGATCCCGGGCTCAGGATCCCTTCGAGCACCTGCAAGCCGCCGAACCAGGTGGGCAGGACGATAGCCATCTGGCCCAGAAAGAAAACAAGCGGAAACGCGATCGCGAAGGTGTAGCCCACCCGAAGCGAGAGTCGGAGAAAGGCGTCGTTGCGCTCGCGAAACCGCGCCTCTTCGTGTTCCTGCCGAGCGAAGGCGCGCACGACCTTCGCGCCCGAGAGGTTTTCTTGAATGCGATTGTTCAGCGCGTCGAGCCGCTCGCGGAGCTTCATGATGAGCGGCCGCAGGAAATGCGCGAAGATGAAGAAGACCGCGAGCGTGCCGGGCAGGACGACGATCATGATGCGGCTGAGCTGCGGACTCTTCGCGTACATGAAGGCGAGGCTTCCCACGAGCGTCACGACCGACTGGATCAGCATGAGCAGGCCCATGCGGATGAACATCCGGATCGTGTTGACGTCGGAGTTCGACCTGACGAGCAGCTCGCCGGTTTGCCAGCGGTCGAGGTTGCCGAATGAGAACGACATGATGCGGTCGTAGAGATCGTTGCGGATGTCGTAGCTCATGCCCTGACCGGCTCGTACGAGCAGCACGCCGCTGGCGAGGTGGAGGCCGCCGGTGAGGATCGCCGCGGCGAAGAGCAGAAGCGCCGAGAAGACGACCGATCGGACGTCGCCCTGCGAGATCCCGAAGTCGACTGCGCGCTGGATGATCTCCGGCTGTACGAGGTTCATGCCGGTCGCGAGCAGGGTGAGCAGGAGCGAGACAAGCACCACACCACGATAGGCGTGCAGGTAACGGAAGAGTCGCAGGAGCGAGCCCATCAGGCGCTACCACCTGTATCCGTCCGTCGCGATCCTGAGATGCAGGCTGGGCTCATCGAGAGGAGTCGCATGGCGAACCGAGATCAAGGTACGCGGGAGTCAGGGTGGTGTCAATCGAGGTGGGGCCGGTCGCAGGACGGTGCCCGTGAACGACGCCGATGTCCGCGCGAGCCGTTTTGCCCGTTCGCGCGTAGCTCCCCACGCCTTCACGCGTGGTTGCTCGCCGATCGGGTCTTCGGCGCTCATATCCGCAACTGCCGCGAGCACCACGGCACGACGCGGCGCCACAAGGTCGTCACGGTGCGCTTTCTCGCGCTCGAGACGGCTCCCGCTGCGAAGCGATGACTCGCGCCCGCCGGCCCGAGGCAGACCGTCGGCTTCCGGAAGGGGGCTTCTGGAGACGGTGTCGAGCCTCTGCTACACTCGGCGGTATGAAACAACGAGTTGTCGTCACCGGGGCGTGCGGGCGCGTCGCTCAGCGTGTGCTCCCGGGGCTCTCTACGCATTTCGACCTGACGCTCGCCGACGTCCGTGATACGACGTTCGACGGCGAGCGCGTTCCCGACGTTCATCGCATCGACCTGCTCGACGACGACCGAACCGCGTACGGCGAGCTCTTTCGCGGTCACGACGCGGTGCTCCATTGCGGTTTCCTGCGCTCGCCCGGCGGCGGGCGGGCCGGGACCGCCACCGGGCCGCAGACCTTCCGGAGCGAGCACGACAACGTGCGCATGGCGTTCAACGTCATGCAGGCGTGCATGGAGGCCGATGTCTCCCGACTCGTCGTAATGAGCTCGAATCACGCCGCCGACTTCTACGAACCGCTGATCCACGAGAACGAGTTTTTCGGTGTCACCGCGGATACGGTTCCGTACTCGCACAAGTTCTACGGATGGGCGAAGATCAGCTACGAGGCGCTGGGGTTCGTCTTCGCAACCGGCGCCCAGCACGGCGGGAAGCAACTCGAGAACGTGCACCTGCGCATCGGCGCGCCGCGCGACACGGACGTGGGCGAGGTCGCCACGGGCGACCTGCGCGCGATGCGCCGGGCGCTCGCGGTCTATATCAGCGAGCGCGACGAGGTCCAGCTCATCGCGAAGAGTATCACGACACCGGATATCCGGAACGAGCTGGGTGTACCGTTTCAGGTCTTCTACGGGATCAGCGGCAACAGCAATCGGTACTGGGACATCTCGAACGCGAAGCGCGTGATCGGCTACGAGCCCGAGGATGACTCGCTCGTCGTCTTCCGCGAGGAGGTCGCCCGGATCACCGCGGGGGTGTCGACGTAGTATGGCAGTGCTCGCCTCAGAAACGAACTCCTTCGGCGGGCGAATCGTCGACCCCGCCGCGCTCCCCGCCGACCCTGTTGCCTTCGAGGCCGACCTCGCCGATTCGCTCACCGCGTGGCGCAGCGAGCGAATCAGAGTCGTGTGGTTGCAGATCCCCATCGAGCGGTCGGAGCTCGTGCCCGTCGCCGTCGCCGCAGGCTTCGTCTATCATCACGCGACCGAGCGGACGCTGCAGCTGACCGCCTCCATCGAGCCGGAGTCGTACGTGCCGCCGTTCGCGACGCACTACATCGGCGCGGGTGGCGTCGTACTCGACGAGGAGCGGAACCTCCTGGTCATCCAGGAGCGTCACCATCGGCGCAAGCACTACAAGCTGCCCGGCGGCGCGCTGCACCCGGGCGAGCACATCGTCGACGCGGTGGTTCGCGAGGTGGAGGAAGAGACCGGCATCCGCACCGAGTTCGTCTCGCTCGTCTGCTTCCGGCACTGGCACGGTTATCGGCATGGCAAGTCGGATATCTACTTCGTCACGCGCCTTCGCCCCCTGATGCACGAGATTGAGCTCGACCCGGCCGAGATCGCCGAGTGCTTCTGGATGCCCGTTGACGACTACCTCGCGCACCCTGACACACACGCGTTCAACCGGCGCATCGTGCAAGCCGCGCTCGACCTGGAAGCCGCCGGATCCGGACTACCGGTGGGCGGGGAGACGGCGGACGCCGTCGGGTGTCCCGTTCTCCGTCCCGAATCGATACCCGACTACGGCACCCCGCAGACGCACGAACTCTTCTTCCCCGGGCAGCCGTAGGTGAGGACGCGGCGGCCGGCGTCGGCCGGACGCAGAGCGCGCTCAGCCCTTCACGCCACCGGCGGTGAGCCCGCCGACGAGGTACTTCTCGAACCAGAAGAAGAGCACCATGATCGGGACGGTGATGATCACCGCTCCGGCCATGAGGAACTGACGCGGCACCTCCTGCGAGTTGAGCGCGACCATGCCCCGGGAGAGCGTGAAGATCTCCGGCGAGTCGAGGAACATGAACGCGAAGAGGAACTCGTTCCACGCGATCATGAAGACGTAGAGGCCGACCGACGCGAGTGCCGGTGCGCTCAGCGGAAGAACGATCTTCGTGATGACCTGGAAACGGGTCAGGCCGTCCACGAGCCCCTGGTCTTCCACGTCGCGAGGAAGCGTCTGGAAGTAGCTTCGCAGCATATAGAGTGCGACCGGGATCGTCATCGCGGGGTACACGATGAGCAGACCCGGCAGCGTGTCGCGCAGGCCGAGCTGGCTGAAGATGCTGTAGAGCGGAATCACGAGCACGATGGCCGGGAACATATAGATGAGCAGGATGGAGCGCGAAAAGAACCTCCGGCCGGGAAAGTGCAGTCGCGTAACGGCGTACGCACCGAGAATCGCCGGGATGAGCGTGAGGATGACCGTGGCGATCGCGACGAAGGTACTGTTGAAGATGTAGCGACCGAAGCTGAACCGGGTGATGACCTCGGAGTATCCGACAAGGAGATCTCCGAGCGGCTGTGCGAGGTTAATGGAGAGGTCGGTCGGATCGCCCACGATCGCCGCCCGCGACTTCAGGCTCGACGCGAACATGAAGTAGAACGGAACCGCCACGATCGCCAGGTAGAAAATGATACCGATGGCGCGCAGCATTCGGACGATGAGCTTGTCGCGGGCGTCCCGGGTGATCCTCTCCAGATTCACCTCGCGCAGCGCCTTACGGGTCATGTAGCCCGCGAGCGTGAAGACGAGTGGAGGACCAGCCACGCTGACGAGCGTCGTCTCATCCATTCCGAACGGCGAAAGGCCGGCTCCGACGATCCAGACCACACCGATCACGAATCCGATGCCCGCAGAGAGCAGCGGCGAGGTGCGTCCGCGGAAGCGGGTGAGCGACACCGCCGGACCGAGCACGAGCCCGGAGACGGCGA
>CAZVEF010000023.1:0-25671 GCA_964625715.1 uncultured Spirochaetaceae bacterium
TGTCGTTGAAGCTGTTGTCCCCGCGGCCGCCTACGTCGAAGACGATGCCGATCCGGTGGTCCGGTTCTGCCGCTTCCTCTTCGCCGTCGTCGCCGCACGAGATCATGAGGCCGACGATCATGAGGGCCGCCAGCACAGCAAACAGTGTGCGCTTCATAGATGTCCTCCTTGTTCAGATGGTGACCCGATGCCCGGCCACCGATCCCTATCACCGTACTCCGACCCGTCCGCGCTGTCAACAATCTCTCTCCGCACAACGCCTACAGCACATCGGCCCTTCGGTTGTCCTCGAGGCGTCGCGCGAGGAACTCGGTGTCGAGCGAAAGCTCCCGCACGAGCAGACGCACCTGGTCTGCCGACAACAGGTTGAGCTCGACGAACAGGTAGGTGATCGCCCGTTCGGCGATACAATCCACGCGCAGCGCGTTCATGTGCAGGCTCTCAGGGTCAGCGTACCGATCGATGAAATCTGCGTACAGCTGCGAGGTCTCCAGCGACGAAGCGATGCTCGCGAGCTCGTCGCGAAGCGGCGCGAGGTTACCCCGGCTCGCCTCTTCGCCGAGCGGCTTGAGAACGAGGAACGCGTACTCCTTGCCGGGCAGGTAGTGGTGCTCGTCGCACCTCGTGCAGTAGTTCGGCTCGCGCGGGTCGTCCTTCTCGGTATCCCCACCGATGACGATGAGCGGATCGAAATAGAGCGCCGGGCACTCGACCCCGTTCACCCGGTAGTAGCGATAGGTGTAGAAGCTGTCCGCGAGGCACTCGTCGTGCTCGCAGTAGGCGGTCAACGGGAACACGTCGGTCGACACCTCGAGCAGGAGCCGGGCGGTCGCGTTGAAGATCTCGCGCCGGAAGTTGAGAATCAGCGTGGGAAAGATGAACACGAGCCCACGCTCACGGCTCTCGCGGTTCACGACGTAGGCGAGTCGTTCGTCGTAGAACGACGCCTCGTCGACGATCCAGGTACCGTGCCCGGGATGATCGGCGACCAGGCGCTCAAGGTCGAAGCTGCTGCCGATCCGCGCGATGTCTTCGCCGCACCGCTCGTAGCCGCCCCGATAGGGAAGCGCGTCCGACGGGTACTCGGTGAAGCGCGACTCGTCGAGCCGCGATCGGACGACGAAGACCTTCCTCCGGTCGGCTCCGTCGGTCACGGTCTCGCGCGCGAGCGACGCGGACTTTCCGAGCACCACCCGCGAGTCGCGCCAGACGCGCGCGGAGTACTCGGTCTTGCCGGATCCCATGGGACCGATGACGACGATCCGCCGCGACGGGCGCGTGAAATCGAAATGGTTGAACGCGTGATGGATGCGAAACTCGGGAAACCCCAGGCTTTTGAGGAAATCGACGGTGTCCTGGTCGCGCACGAGGTGATCCATGCCGATTTATACCCGCTCGCGCGGCGACGCTGCAACCGCGCTCAGTCTTGACGGCGCTCGCCGCGCGTGTGACGATGAGCTATGGGTAAGACACTCATCGTATCCAATCGCATGTCCACGTCGGTCTCACGAGCCGAGGACGGGTTCGTGTACAACGCAAGCGTCGGCGGGCTCGCCACCGGCCTCTCCTCGCTCCACGAGCAGGAAGACAGCCTCTGGATAGGCTGGAGCGGCCTGCCGGCCGACGAGCTCACCGACGCGGAGCGTGCCTCCATCGAGCACACCCTGCGGACCGAGTACAAGAGCGTCCCGGTCGACCTCTCGAGCGACGACCTCGACCGCTTCTATTACGGCTTCTGCAACAACATCGTCTGGCCGCTCTTCCATTACTTTCCCACCTACGTCACCTACGACGACCACCTGTGGGAGTCGTACCGCGCGGTAAACGAACGGTACTTCGATCGACTCAGGGAGTTCGTCGAGCCCGGCGATGTGGTGTGGGTCCACGACTACCAGCTCATGCTGCTGCCGGCGCTCGTCAAGAACCATCAGCCCGAGGCGAAGGCGGGTTTCTTCCTGCATATCCCCTTCCCCTCCTACGAGGTGTTTCGCCTGCTTCCCTGGCGCGAGGACCTGTTGCGCGGCCTGCTCGGCGCCGACCTCATCGGATTCCACACCTACGATTACGCCCGGCACTTCCTCTCGAGTGTCCGGCGGCTGCTCGGCTACGACCACGACCTCGCGAGCGTGCGCTACGAGAGCCGGCTCGTGCGCGTCGACGTCTTCCCCATGGGGATCGACTACGAGAAGTACGCCACCGCCCATACCCTCCCGGAGGTGAAGAGGCAGATCGAGATCGTCCGCGCGGATCGGCCCGCGGAGAAGATCATCCTGTCGGTCGATCGACTCGACTACACCAAGGGCATCCCTCAGCGTCTGCGAGCCTACGAGCGTTTCCTCGAGAAGAACCCGGACTCGCAGGGCAAGGTGAGCATGGTCATGATCGTCTCCCCTTCGCGCACCGCGGTGGCGCAGTACCAGGAGCTCAAGCGCGAGGTCGACGAGCTCGTGAGCGTCATCAACGGCCGGTTCTCTTCGATCTCGTGGACGCCCATTCACTACTTCTACCGGACCTTTCCCTTCGAGCACCTGTCGGCGCTGTACGCAGAGGCCGACGTCCTGCTCGTCACCGCGATCCGCGACGGGATGAACCTCATCGCTAAGGAGTATATCGCGGCCAAGCGCGACACCCCGGGCGTGATCGTCGTGAGCGAGACAGCCGGCGTCGCGCGCGAGCTCTCGGAGGCGATTATCGTCAATCCGAGCAGCGTCGAAGACATCGCCGACGGCCTCGCCCGCGCGCTCGAGATGCCGGCCGACGAGCAGGTCTCACGCAACGAGCGGATGCAGAGGCGTCTCAAGCGGTACGACATCCACTACTGGGCGCACGACTTCGTCGGCAAGCTCCACGCGACCGTCGAATACCAGCAGAGCTTCCTCGGCCGGCGTCTCGCGGGGGGGACACGGCGAGCGGTGCGGGCCGCCTACCGCCGGACCGATCGCCGGCTCATCTTCCTCGACTACGACGGCACGCTCGTCCCCTACCAGGACCGGGCCGATCGCGCCGTGCCGGACGAAGACGCGCGTGAGCTCATCGGACGGCTCTGCGCGGACGAACGGAACGACGTCGTGCTCATCAGCAGCCGCGGCCGTGAGTTCATGAGTCGCTACCTCGGGGATCTGCACGTCGGGCTCATCGCGAGCCACGGCGTCTGGATCCGGCGAGCCGATGGCGAGTGGGAACAGCTCGTTCCGGTAACCGCCGAGTGGAAGGAAGAGCTCGCCCCCATTATGCGGCTCCACGCCGACCGCACGCCCGGGAGCCGTCTCGAGGAGAAGGAGTACGGTCTTGCCTGGCACTATCGCGGCAGCGAGCCGGACCTGGCGTTCGTTCGCGTCGCCGAGCTTCGCGACGCGCTGTTGAGCGTGTCGGGAAACCACAACCTCACGCTCTTCGAGGGAAACCGCGTGCTCGAGGTCAAGAGCTCGCTCGCGAGCAAGGCGCAGGCCGCCAGCGCGTGGTTCGAGCACCAGGAGTACGGGTTCATCTTTGCCGCCGGGGATGACCAGACCGACGAGGAGCTCTTCGCCACCGTCCCGGATGGTTCGCATACGGTCCACATCGGCTTGGGTCCGACGAACGCGACCTATTTCCTCGAGAATCACGGCGAGCTGCGAGGCTTCCTCGTCGAACTCGCCTCCGACTAGCGCGACGTCGATCGCCGGGCGTGGTCAGCCGGGATCCGAGACGGGATTCCGCAGGACGCCGATGCCCTGGATCTCCACCTCCACGACGTCGCCGTCGGCGATGGGGCCCACGCCCGCCGGCGTGCCGGTGAGGATGATGTCGCCCGGGTAGAGGGTGAAGTTGCGGCTGATGAAGCTCACCGTCTCGGCGACCGAAAAGATCATGAACCGCGTGTTCGACGATTGCACGGTCGTACCGTTCAGGCGGCAGAAGATGTCGAGCGCCTGGACGTCGCCGATCGAATCGGCCGGTACTACGACCGGCCCCACAGGTCCGAAGGTGTCGAAGCTCTTCCCTCGGAACCAGCCGGAACGGTCGCCGTTCTGGATATTGCGCTGGCTCACGTCGTTCATGCACGTGTAGCCGTAGACGTGCTCGAGCGCTTGCTCGACGCCCACGTCGCGGCATTCGCTACCGACGATCAACGCGAGCTCGGCCTCGTAGTCGGTGCGTGGCGCGTCGAAGCCGTACGAACGCACGATGCGAGGGAGTACGATCGGCTCCTGCGGCCCGACGAGACAGCTCGGGAGCTTGGGAAAGAGCACCGGCTCGTCGGGAACGCTCGTGTCGAGCCCCTGCACCTGGACCGACGCGCTCTCGGCGATGTGGTCACGGTAATTGAGCCCGAGCGCGATGATCTTGGACGGAGCGACACGGTAGCGCTCGCCGGTGCCCGACACCGGAAGCTCGATCGACGGGCGACTCACCCGGACTGCGCTCCCGACTCGTTCTCGTCGGAGTCCGCGATCCCGGCGTACGCGAAGAGCTCGCACTGGATCCAGATGAAGTTCTCGTTTTCCGACGGCACGAGGAAGCGTGCGCTCTCGGTCTCGTCGCCGTCCTTGGTAAACACGGTGACCTTCTCCACAGCCAGGACCGGATAGCGCTTCTCGCGCTTGAAGAGCTTTGCCATGCCGATGTAGGCATCCGACATGTGCGGGAAGAAGTCCTGGAACGCCTTCTTCAGGTCGTCCTTGACTCGTACGTAGAAGACACCCGTCTGCATAACGTCTCCTTGATCGCCGTCGCCGGTCTGTTCGACCGGCGTTTCAGGCTCGTGCTCCATCCTGCCGCCTCTCCACTCTCTTCGGACGATACCCCGTCACTGTATCATACCCCGCGGCGAGCGAGAATAGGCACCCCGCGCTTCCTTGCGCAGGCGCTCGTTCTCAGCCGAGTGCCAGGTCGAGTGCCGTCATCACGGCGAACCCCACGAGCGTGAACGCCGTGGCGATGTCGGTGTGCTTTCCCAGCTGCGACTCGGGAATCAGCTCTTCGATCACAACGAAGATCATCGCGCCCGCGGCGAAGGCGAGCGCGTACGGCAAGAGGGGCCGGATCACAATGACGGCCAGCGCTCCCAGGACGCCGGCCACCGGCTCGACCGCGCCTGAGAGTTGCCCGTACCAGAACGCCTTCCGCGCGCGCATACCTTCGCGACGAAGCGGAACCGAGACGCTCGTCCCCTCCGGGAGGTTCTGGATGCCGATGCCGAGGGCGAGCGCGATCGCGCCACCGATCGTAACAGAGGGGGCTCCGATCGCGACCGCGCCGAAGACGACTCCTACCGCAAGTCCCTCCGGGATGTTGTGCAGCGTGATCGCGAGCACGAGCAGCACGCTGCGCTTCCAGGTCGTGCTGATGCCCTCCGCCTCCTCGGTCGGGAACCCGACGTGCAGATGCGGCAGCACCTGGTCTACCGCCAGAAGGAAGGCACCGCCGGCGAGAAACCCGACCACCGGCGGAAGCCAGACGACCCCTCCCTGCTCTTCGACCGTCACGATCGCCGGCGCGAGCAGCGACCAGAAGCTCGCCGCGAGCATTACACCGGCCGCGAAGCCCATCATCGCATCGAGCACACGGCGATCGACGTTTCGACAGACGAAGACGAGTCCACTGCCGGCAGCCGTCAGCGCCCACGTGAACAGCGTCGCGAGCAGCGCCTGAGCAATCGCGTTCAGATCGGGAAACCAGCCCATTGCCTCCTCCTCCGGCTCAGAGCCCTGCGGCCGAGCAGCAGGATCGTGCACGTAGTCTATACGAGATCGACGGCGCGGTCGCGCACGCCCGCGTGCCTCGAGCCGTGCTTCGCGTCACCATCAGACGAACGGGCTCTCGAGAAGCGTGATCCGCTTCAGGAGCGGATCGACGCGGACGCGACCGCCGATCGGCACGATCAGCTTGGGATCGGTATGCCCGAAGTCGACGTTCGCGATGACCGGGATGTCCGGTCGGCCGAACTCCTTCGCAACGATCGTCGTGACCAGTCGGTGGAGCGTGTCGACATCCGCGCTCGTGTAGTCTTTCGGACGCCCGAGCAGCAGGGCCGCCGCCCTCCCGAGCACGCCTGAAACCCCGTAGTTGCGAAGCATGTAGCCCACGCGTTGCGGAGGCGGTTTCTCCTCCGAGGTCTCGAAGAAGAGCACGGCGGACTCGAAGAAGCCGGGCGGCGGCCAGTAGCGCGTTCCCTTGAGAAACTCCACGACCTCGATACACCCGCCCCACAGGTGGCCGCAGACCGCGCGATCGCCCTGCAGCACCGTCCACCCCTCGCCTGAGGGGTGCATCTTCTGCACGCCCCCGACCGAGGCACCGCTCCAGCCGGAGTAGCCGTGCGTGTACGACGGGTACGGGGCGTACTCGTAGCGTCGCCACCGCCCGAAGAGGAAGCGCTGGAGGTGGGCGCGAAACTCGTCGGGGAGGTCCCCCGCCTGTGAGAGCCCTGCCATCACCGACGGTCCGTAGAAGCTGATCACGCCGGCACGGCGAGCGAAGAGCAGATACGTCGTCGCGTCGCTGCCCCCCATGATGAAGGTCGGGCAGGCGGCGAAAACCGATGGTTTCAGATGGTCGTAGAGACGGATGGACTCGTACCCGCCTATGACCGAGATGATACCGCGGATATCGCGACGGCGGAGCGCGGCGTGCAACTCGTCGGCGCGCAGCTTCGGATCGGCGTAGAGCGCCTCGCTCGACATCGACGCGGACGGGAATTCGACCGGCTCGAGACCGAGCTCGCGCAGAACGTCGAGCCCCCGGCCGTAGACGCCGGGAAAGCGCGGGGCAAGCCCGCTCGAGGGCGCGACGATCGCTACGCGGTCGCCGCGCCGCAGCCGCGGCACGCGCTCGGGGTCGCCCCGCCAGTAGCGGCTCACGCTCGGCAGACGGTGTCGATGCAGCCGGTCGGAAGTACCGCCGCGACCGCCACAAAGGCGGCGAGCCGAGCACCACGGGTCCATTGTCGGTATCGAGTCATGCGTTCTCCTTCTCGCGCAGATCGACCGGGGCCCGGGTCCGTCCGGGATGACGACAAGCTGGTGAATGGACACCGGAGGAGACTACCAGAAAGCAGGTAGCACGGGCACTCCTCCCTGCCTCAGTCTACTCAGACCGATCGTCCCGCGGCGATGTCCGAACGTCGTAGTAGCGCTTTCCCTCCGCTCGGCACACCAGCACCCCGCCGTTTCGTTCGACAAGTCGCCACGAGGGACGGTTGTCCTCGTTGATGGTCAGCAGCGCGCTCTCGATCCCCATACGCGCCGCCTCGCCGAGCGTCGCGCGCAGCATCGCCGTCCCGTAGCCGCGCCTGCGTTCAGACGGCCTGATCGTGTAGCCGATATGCCCTCCGGTGCGTCGCAGCGCATCGGTAAGCCGATGGCGCAGCTTGGCGATGCCCACCGGCCGTGACCCCACGAACGCCCAGTACGTCGTCTGAGGCACGAATCCGTCGGGGAGCCCTCGCCCCTCGCCCATGTCGACGAGTCTGCCGAGGAAGTCTCCGAACCGGCAATACGGAACGGTGTACCCGTCGTTGTGGAATCCGTTCTGGCCGGGGCCGATCTCGCGAATCATCGACCAGATCTCCACTCCGTCGTCGAGCGACGCGCGCCGCAGGTAGAGCGTGTGGGATCGGTGGGAATCGCCCATCTCCCCCAGTCTACCTTCCCGTCGCGGCAGCGCCAACCTCGGCCGAGTTCCTCAACAGCGCCGTGAGGTGTGCCGAGAGCTTCTCGTCGTACTCGGGATCGGTCGCCCATTGGCCCGTGAGCGTCCTCACCGTGGGGGCCGAACCCCGCCGAACGAGATGGAAACGCGGGTCCACCAACCGCGTCTCGAGCGGTTCGTCGTTCGCGTACGCCTTGATGTGCTGGACGTGCGCTGCCACGCCGCTTCGCATGTCGGCGAAGCTCAGTCCCGGGTTGCCCCCGCCGGTCGCGCCGAGCCCGGCGTAGTTGTACTGAACCGCGCGGACGGCTCCGGTGAACCGCAGGTAGTCGGTCTCGTGGATCATCTGCGCGATCGCGACCGCCATGTTCACGCCTTCGAGGCGGCAGAGTTCGAGGTAATGCCGGTAGAGCGTTCTCAGGTAGATCTCGTCGATGGACGGATTCTTCGTGCCGATGTGCGCGTGCACCTCGGCGTAACCGACGATTCGCGTCGCCGCGAGCGGAAGGTCACCGTGCCCCGCGTCCTTCTCGGGCACCTCCACCCGCGCGTCGGCCCGCGCCGCGCCGCTCGTCGAGACGAGCAGCGTGAGAACGGCCACGACCGCTGTCCGCGCCGTCAGGCTCATCAGCAGTCGGCCGAGCCTCCCCGACGGTCGATCGATCACGCCCCGCGTCTCCCTTCGGTGAGCCGGCAGTAGCGCCGCCGGACGTCGGCAGGCGCGTTCGGGGACAGACCGCGGACCCGACGCCCGAGAGACCTGAGATCGCGTAGCTTGCGCGTAAGCTCGTCGTGCGTCACACCCGTAGCCTACCGCATCGGGGCACCAGATGCACACCTTTGTCTTTGGCGAGCGCAGCAGGTAGGTTTTGAGGGTGAGGCGCATCCTCGTGCTCTCCGTCGCCATCCTCCTCGCCCCCTCGCTTGCCGCCGACGCCCCGCCCCGCTCGGTCGCACTGCCGAAGGAGGTCGTGGACGACGAGTTCATCGGCTACCTCTTCGCGCTCCTGCACAACGACCTCGACGCGTCGATCAGCGGCGACGAGCTGCGCGCGCTCTTTCCCGAGTACGAGGGCGGCGAGGTAACGCCCATTGACTTCATTGAATCGCTCGAACGGCGTCACGACGGCGAGGCCCGCTTCATCCGTCTCGCCTTCGAGCGCCCCGTCGAGCACCCGGCTCCCATCGACGTCCTCGGGCACAAGCCGGTGATGCTGTTCAGCACGGAGGTTCTCGGGTTTCGCGAAGAGTACTACGGACCGGGTGAGCACAGGAGCGACGGATTCGGCGACTCGTACGTGCTCTACCTCGAGGAAGGGGCGTTTGCGGTGGACTTCGCAAGATGGCTCGATTTGCTGCTCGGTTCGATTGTCGACGATATCCGCGTCACCGTAGTGCTCGCGATCGATTTCGAGGACCACTGGTACGGCGTAGCCGCCGGCCGCGGCCGCGACCGCGAGATCATCACCAGCGTGTACGACATGCCGCGCGGCCGGTTTCTCGCTCGACCGCCGAAGGAGGTTTCCGAGTTCGCGGTCCGTCGAGTGCTCACCCGGCAGGACTGAGGCGAAGCCGGCGTCCCGGCCTTCGCGCGCGCTGTTACGCCGGCGAGCTCACATCCTCGCGCGGCGTGCGAGAACGGCGGCGAGCGCGGCGGTCATCGCCTCCACGTCCGCGCTCCCGGCGGTCTCCCGCAGGCTGTGCATCGCCAGCAGCGGAATTCCCACGTCGACGGTCTGCATGCCGGTGCGCGCCCACGTTATCGGACCGACCGTCGAGCCGCTTTTCATATCGGAGCGACCGACAAGCCGTTGCATGGGCACGCCTGCCGCCTCGCACGCCGCGGCGAACGCGGCCCCGCTCGAGGCGGTCGTCGCGTAGCGGTACATCGCGTTCACCTTGAGGACCGGCCCGCCTCCGAGCACGGGCGCGTAGTCGGGGTCGTGTTTGTCTGCGTAGCTCGGATGGACGGCGTGTGCCGCGTCGTTACTGACGACCATGGAACGCTCCATCGCAACCGCAGCATCCTCGGCGTCGCCGCCGGCCTGTCGCACGAGCCGTCGTACGAGCGACTCGATCGCGCCCGACTGGGCGCCTTCGCCGGTCTGGCTCCCCACTTCCTCGTGGTTGTACAGTACCAGTGCGCGTGGTGCCGAGCCCTCCGCGGTCAGGAACGCTTCGAGCGAAGTGTAACAGCCGGCCAGGTTGTCGACGCGGCTCGCGGTGAACATCGAGCCGTCGCGACCGACGAGCGCCGGCGGCGTCGCGTCGTAGAGCAGCGCCTCGTACTCGCGAACGCGCTGCGGATCGATCTCCGCGGCTTCGGCGACGAGCTCGGTGACGGCATCGGTGGCGGCACCATCGACGGTTCCTTCGGCCGCCGAGACGAGCGCGACGAGGTGCTCCTGCGCGTTGTAGGCAAAGCCTTCGTTGACTTTGGGATTCAGATGGATCGCGACGTTCGGAATCACGACCGACGGTTCGGCCCGGAACAGCCGCACCGCGCCGTCGCGGTCGACCACGCGACCGGCGACCCGCAGGTCGCGGTCGACCCAGGTCGATACGATCGGCCCACCGTACATCTCGGTCGGCAGGACGAGGTAGCCTTTGCGCCACGCCGCACCGCGCTCCTTCACCCGCAGCGCCGGGCTGTCGGTGTGCGCAGCGAGCACGGTCAGGCCGTCGCGGGCATCGCCGTCGCGCAGGTCGTACGCGACGAGTGCCCCGTCTCCGAGCCGTACGAAACCGCGCGGTCGATCGCCGGTATCCCATCGCTCGCCGCGACGGTGCTCCCGGAAACCGGCTGTCTCGAGGCGCGCTGCCGCGGTCGCCGCCGCGTGGTACGGGGTCGGGGCGGCGTTGAGAAAGCTCACCAGCGGGGCGAGATGCGTGTCCTGCAGGTTCTCCATCATCCGCCCACGGTAGCCGCGGCGGGCCGTTTGCGCAATCCCGGGCTGAAACGTCAGTCGCTCAACATCGCGTCGACGTAGTCCTGGAGCGAGGTGTGGATGTATTCGCGTATCTGGCGCCGCGCCTTGCCGTCGGCTGCGTGGCGAAAGAGGATCACGTGAACCGACCGGTCGTCTTCCCGTCGGCCGAGCAGCACGCCGTCGACCCGAACGAGTGCGGCGCGCAACCGGAGCTGGATGCTCGGAAGCGAGCTCTTCGGTTCGAAGCGCACGGCTTCGCTGAACCTGACCGCCATCCCGACCGAGCTGAGGTCGAGGATCCGCCCCTCGTAGCGGTGACCGGCGACCTCTACGTTGAAGCCGACCTTGCGGTCCTCTGCGGTGCGTGCGCGAACGTAGCGGCGACGCCCGCGTGCCTCGTTCGCCTCCAGCATCCGGAGCATGATCCTCGTGCTCTCCTGCACGCCGAGCTTCAGGCGCACGAACCCGCATTGCACCCCGATCTGCATGAGGTACTTCTCGGCGAGCCCGGGGTCGCTGTTGTAGCTGAGGATACCCACGCGAAGGTCGGCAAACACCTGCCCGTCGAGGAGTCGGCGAACGTACCGCTCCCACTCCGGCTCGCTCATCTCGCTGTCGATGTTGACGAACACGATCGAATCGGGGAAGCGTCGAAAGACCTTGAGCGCACGCTTGGGATCGCTGATCACGTACAGCTCGTATTCGGCCGCCAGAATCGTGTGGATCAGCTCCTCTTCGACGACGCTCGGAGGGTTGAGCAGGAAGACCTTGCGACCGGCTGCCTCGGAGCTCATACGCCTACTATACTACGCGGGGTCCGAATCGGCACGGTCGTCCGTAGCATCTGGCGAAGCCGTCTCGAGGTCGCGGTTGTAGACGACGAGATCCTCGCGGAGACTCCAACCGAGCCGGTCGTGTCCGGCACGCACCGATCATGAAACCGCGCGGCCGCGGTGTCATCGGCGCGTATTGACCGGAGTCTCACCCGATGATAGCTTCGACTCATGCGGGCGCTTAGCTCAGCTGGGAGAGCGCTTGCCTTACAAGCAAGATGTCGGCGGTTCAAATCCGTCAGCGCCCAGATCGGCCCGTCTCGGTGACGGGCTGATTTCTTTCTCTGCCGATTGTCGGTCCGGTGTCGTCCGGTGCACATCGCGGCTGACGAAACACCCGGCACTTTCCATCGGTCTCCTTCTGAAGTAGCTTTTCGGGAAATGTCGGCCAGAAAGACGCGCAACATCGGCATCATGGCGCATATCGATGCCGGGAAGACGACCACGACCGAACGGATTCTCTACTACACCGGGCGCAGTCACCGCATCGGCGAAGTCGACTACGGCGACACGATTATGGACTGGATGGTCCAGGAGCAGAACCGCGGAATCACGATCACCTCGGCGGCGACCAGCTGTTTCTGGAACGATACGCAGATCAACATCATCGACACGCCCGGCCACGTCGACTTCACGGCGGAGGTCGAGCGGTCGCTGCGCGTACTCGACGGCGCGGTGGCGATCTTCTGCGCCGTCGGCGGAGTCGAGCCGCAGTCTGAGACCGTTTGGCGGCAGGCCAACTCGTACGAGATCCCGCGCATCGCGTACGTGAACAAGATGGACCGCATCGGAGCCGATTTCTCGGCGGTGCTCGACGAGATGCGCGAGAAACTCGCGGCGAACCCGGTCGCGATCCAGATCCCCATCGGACGCGAGAACACGTTCGAGGCGGTCATCGACCTGCGAACGATGGAGGAGATCCACTGGTCGCAGGACAAGCAGGGCGCCGACGTGACCCACCACCCCATTCGCCCGGACTTGCAGAACGAAGCGGCCGCGTGGCGCGAGAGACTTCTCGACCAGCTCAGCCGGCACTCCGACGAGATGACCGAGCTCTTCCTCGAAGGCGATGAGATCCCGGTTGGGCTCATCGACCGGGTCATCCGCGAGCAGACGCTCGAGCGGACTCTCGTTCCCGTGCTCGTCGGCGCGAGCCTGCGCAACGTAGGCGTGCAGCCGCTGCTCGATGCCGTCATATCGTATCTGCCGGCACCGGAGGAGCTTCCGCCCATCGTCGGCCACCACGTGAAGAAGGACGAGGACGTTGACGTCGAACGATCCGAGGACGGACCGGACGTGGCGCTCGTATTCAAGATCCAGACCGAGCGCGAGGCGGGCGCGCTGAGCTTCATCCGCGTGTACAGCGGCCAGGTCAAGGCCGGCACCGCGATCATGAATCACAACAAGCGCAAACGCGAGCGAGTCAACCGATTGCTTCGCGTGCACGCCAACCGAACCGAGCAGGTCGACCGCCTCGTCGCCGGCGACATCGGTGCGATCATCGGTTTCAAACTCGCGCAGACCGGCGATACGATCGGCAGCGAGGGCTACCCCGTCGTCCTCGAGCGGATGCACTTTCCCGAACCGGTCATCTCCGTGGCGATCGAGCCACGGACGCTCAGCGAACGCGACAAGCTCAAGAGCGTGCTCGACACGCTCGCGCGCGAGGACCCGACCTTCTTCGCGAAGGAAGACGAGGACACCGGCCAGCTGATCATCTCCGGCATGGGTGAGCTTCATCTTGACGTGCTCGTGACGAGGATCGTCGACGACTTCAAGGTCGGCGCGAAGGTCGGCAACCCGCAGGTGACCTACCGCGAAAGCATCACCAGGCGCGTTGAGCACCGGGAGAAGTTCAGTCGGGTGTTTTCGGGCAAGGAGAACACCGCCGACCTCACGCTCGTCGTCGAACCGCTGCCGCGCGGCAGCGGCAACCGGTTCGAGAGCGGTATCTCAAAGGACGCGCTGCCTGCGGTTCTGCTCGAGGCGATCGAACGCGGGGTCACCGGCGCGCTCGCGGGTGGCATCGTTCAGGGTTACCCGGCGTTCGACATCGGTGTAACGCTCTCCGACGCGGTCTACAACGAGGCGACGTCGACCGAGTTCGCCTTCGAGGCGGCCGCGGCCATGGGTCTCGACAATGCGTGCCGTGAAGCCGGCCCGGTTCTGCTCGAACCGATCATGAAGATCGACGTCATCGTCCCCAAGGAGTTCATGGGCGACGTCATCAACGGAATCACGATGCGAGGCGGTCTCGTGCAGAGCGTCGAGTCCAGGCCGAGCGCGGAGCACATCCGCGCGACCGCGCCGCTCGAGAAGATGTTCGGGTACTCGACGGCGCTGCGCTCGGCGACGCAGGGCCGCGGGACCTATGCGATGGAGTTCAGCCACTTCGAGAAGAAGAACGGCGCGTGAGCGGTGCGCCGCGAGCAGCGCCGCTTCGTCCGCAGCGCACGCTGCGCTTGCTTGACACGAAATTCAGGCCGCCACTATAGTAGGACGATCCTGACAAACACCCCATGAAAGAACCCGACCCAAGGAGCCTTTGATGAGTATCACGACTGATTCTATCCGCAACGTAGCCGTTGCCGGTCACGGCACGACGGGGAAGACGGCTCTCGTGGAGTCCCTTCTCTATACCGCCGGCGTCATCGATCGGCCGGAGACCGTCGAGAGCGGCAAGACCGTCAGCGACTTCACCGACGAAGAGATAGCGAACAACTTTTCGATCCACACCGCGCTCACCCACGTGAGCTGGGCAGATACGAAGATCAACCTGCTCGACACACCGGGCGCCTCGGACTTCGTGGGCGAGGTCGTGACGGCCTTCCGGGCGGCCGAGAGCTCGATGATGGTCGTCGGCGCGCGCTCGGGTGTCCAGATTGAGACGATCAAACTCTGGCGACGGCTCGACCAGCGCGGCATGCCACGCTTCGTCTTCATCAACCGCATGGACGAGGAACGAGCGGACTTCGCCGCGGTGCTCGCAGACCTCGGCGAAAAGTTCGACAAGACGTTCGTCCCGGTCGCAATCCCGATCGGCGCGGGCCCGGACTATCGCGGCATCGTGAGCCTGATCGAGATGAAGGCCTACATGACGCCGGCCGCTGGAGAGAGGGAAACACCGGTCGACATTCCCGACGACATGCGAAGCGCGGTCGAGGAGGCACACGCAGTGCTGATCGGCGCGGCGGCAGAGGGCGACGAAGAGCTCGAGATGAAGTATCTGGAAGAAGAGACGCTCGACAGCGACGAGGTGCGGCGCGGGATCGCCGAAGGCTTGAGCGCGAACAAGATCGTCCCGGTCCTGTGCGGGTCGGCGCTGCAGAACAGCGGTATGGCGGCGCTGCTGAACTTCATCTCCAACAACGCACCGAGCCCCGCCGGCGTCGAGGAGACGGTCTCGAAGAAGGGCGGCGAAGAATCGACCATCGCGATCTCCCAGGACGCTCCGTTCAGCGCGCTCGTATTCAAGACGAGTATCGACCAATTCTCCGGCAAACTCAGCTACATCAAATGCATGAGCGGGGTGCTCAGCGGCGACACCGAGCTCTTCAACGTCAGAGAGGACAAGAAGGACCGAGCGGGCAAGCTCTTCACGGCGCAGGGGAAACAGCTCGGAGAAACGGCCGAAATCGTCGCGGGCGATATCGGCGTGATGTCCAAGGTGGCCAGCGCGCAGACGAACGATACCTTCGCGACGCAGGAGAACCCGATCAGCTTTCAGCCGCTGCAGTTGCCGCAACCGGTTCACTCGGTCGCGATCGAAGCGGAGAACCGCAAGGACGAGGACAAGCTCGCGCAGATGATTTCGCGGATGACCGACGAGGACAAGACGTTCGTCGTCCAGTACAACCCGGAGACGAAGGAGACGGTCGCCAACGGAATGGGAGAGCTGCACCTCAAGCTGATCCTCGACAAGATCCGCGAGACACAGAAGATCGAGATCAACACCCGCGTTCCCAGGGTTGCCTACCGTGAGACCATCCAGTCGAGTGCCGACGCGGAGTACACGCACAAGAAGCAGTCCGGCGGCCACGGCCAGTTCGGGCGCGTGGTCATTCACATTCACCCGCTCGAGCGCGGCGAGCAGTACGCGTTCCAGAATCTCATCAAGGGCGGTGCGGTCAGCAAGGGCTACATCCCCGGTATCGAGAAGGGCCTGCACGAGGCGATGGAGTCGGGGGTTCTCGCCGGCTATCCCGTCGTCGACGTGGGTGTGGAGCTGCTCGACGGCAAGGAGCACCCGGTCGACTCGTCGGAAATGGCGTTCAAGCTCGCCGCGCGCGGTGCGCTCAACGACGCGATGGCGAAGGCGAAGCCCACGCTCCTCGAGCCGGTGATGAATCTCAACGTGTTCATCGAGGATCAGTACCTCGGCGACGTGCTCGGCGACCTCTCCGGGCGTCGCGGCAGGGTGCTCGGGCAGGAACAGCTCGGCGGTGGTATCATCGAGATCAAGGCGCAGGTTCCTCAGGCCGAGCTGCTGCGCTACGCGATCGACCTGCGGTCGATCACATCCGGCACGGGGGGCTTCGAGCTTGAGTTCAGCCACTACAGTCCCATCTCGGGCAAGATCGCCGAAGACGTGATCGCCGCCGCAAAGACGGAGGCCAAAGCCGAGGGCTGATCGCGACGTCATCGCTGCTGCCCGCCCGATCTGCGGGGCATGACCGACTCGTACGCCGGGCGAATGATCCTGCCGCCGCAGACCATGTGAACGGCGAAGGCGGAGTTGTTGCCGCCGCCGTGCTCGGCGTGCAGGAGGAGCGAGAGGTCGAGCGTTTCGGCCTCGAGCTGGGTGCACTCGCGATCGGCCCGGATCATCTGCAGGAAGTTCTCTGCCGGGGAGAGTCCGGGCTCCGCGGGCACGGGCAGGGGCCGAAGAGCAGGAGGCAGGCGACTTCCTCGAAACCGGAGCGCCGGTCGACCTGAAAGCCCTTGGCGATCTCGCTCACGTCGTAGCGGCGGTAGGAGAGCCGACCGGGCGCGTACTTGACGACGACTCGACTACGCGGGTCTGCGCACCACGTAGATCTCGTTGATGGGTCTATGCGCCCGCCGCCCCTTCTCTTCGAACGCCGTGCGCGGACGCCACGCCTGCGGCGCAGCGAACCCGTCGTACGGGTTCTCGAGGTCCGGCGTGCCCTCGAGGATCTCCAGCGCTTCGCGGGCGTACTCTTCCCAGTCGGTGACCATGTAGAGGTACGCGCCCGGCCGCAGCTTCGTGGCCATCACCCGCGTCAGCGCGGGACGCACGATGCGCCGCTTGTGGTGTCGCTTCTTGGGCCACGGATCGGGGAAGAAGAGGTGAATCCCGTCGAGCGAAGCCCCCGGCAGCATCTGCTCGAGCACGAGGATCGCGTCGTCGTGGACGATCCGGATGTTCCCAAGCCCGGCCGCCTCGATTCGGGACAACAGCTTCCCCACACCGGGCTTGTAGACCTCGACGCCGAGGAAGTTCACCTCCGGCATCGACGCGGCAAGCTCGGCCGTCGCGCGGCCCATCCCGAAACCGATTTCGAGAACGACCGGTCGATCCGGGTCCGGAAAAAACGAGCGGGGATCTACCGGTGTCTCGCTGCGGGGAACGCAATACCGGTGGCAGAGCCGGTCGTAGGCGTCCCTCTGGTGCCCGCTCATCCGCGTCGCCCGACGCGCGTAGCTCTTGATATGATCGCGGTCGCGGTATTCACTCATGCACCGCCCCGCGACGGTGGTCCGACCACCCGGTGATCGCCGTGCGCAGGTCCGCGACCGTCGGCTGCGCGAGCAGCGCGTCCGCGAATCGGCGGGCCTCTCCGGTATGGATCGCGGCGATCGTCGTGCGGATCTTCGGAAGGCGGACCGGATCGGCGCTGACGCTGCGCAGCCCGCACCCAACGAGAAAGTGCAGCATCGCGGGGTCGCCTCCGGCCTCACCGCAGATGGAAACCGGACACCCCGCCGCATCGGCGGCGCGGACGACCCTCGCGAGTACGCGCACGACCGCGGGGTGATACGGCTCGTAGAACTCTTCTACCTGCTCGTTCGTCCGGTCGACCCCCAGGAGGTACATCACGAGGTCGTTCGACCCGATGCTCAGG
The DNA here is from genome assembly GCA_964625715.1 of uncultured Spirochaetaceae bacterium. Classification (GTDB taxonomy): domain Bacteria; phylum Spirochaetota; class Spirochaetia; order DSM-27196; family SLST01; genus SLST01. The sequence goes on from CAZVEF010000023.1 coordinate 17,482, forward strand.
TAGTCCGCCTCGCGGGCGAGGTCCTCGGCACACTCCACCGCGGACGGCAGCTCGATCATCGCTCCGAGCGCCGGCCGTTCCTGGTGCGGAAGCCCCTCGTCGGCCAGATCGGCAAGCACGACCTCGACGCGCGAGCGCGCGGTGCGAAACTCGTCGACCGAGGAGACCATGGGGAAGAGGATACGCAGGTCCCGCCCCGCACCCGCGCGCAGCATCGCGCGCAGCTGGTCGTCGAAGAGCTCGGGGTGCGCGAGGCTGAACCGTATCCCGCGCAAGCCGAGGAACGGATTCCCCTCGAGGTGCTGCGACTCGCTGAACAGCTTGTCTCCGCCCACGTCGAGCGTACGCAGCACGAGCGGCCCGTGCGGCATGGCCTCCGCGATACGACGGTAGATGCGATACTGCTCGGCCTCGGACGGGAAGTCGTTGCGCACGAGAAAGGGAAACTCGCTGCGGTAGAGCCCGATGCCCGTCGCGCCCACCGTCGTCGCCACGTCGACATCGTGGAGGATGTTCGCGTTCGCAAGGAGCTCCACCTCGGCGCCGTCCGCGGTGAGCGCAGGCGCCGGTTCGACCGGCTCGCGCTCCTCGCGATGCGCCTCCTTCGCCTGACGGAACTGCACGAGCACCGCCTCCGGAGGGTCGCGGTGAATCATTCCCTCGTAGCCGTCGACCGCGACGAGATCGCCGTCGTGGAGATCCGCCTCGTCGGGCGCCCGCAGGAGGACCGTCGGGATCTCCATGCTGCGCGCGAGAATCGCGAGATGAGCGGTTGCTCCGCCGCCGGTCAGGATCAGTCCCTCGGCGTGCTGCGCGGCGATCCTGACGAGCTCGGAGGGAAACATCTCATGCGCGAGGACGATCGTGCCGCGCAGATCGCCGTGGCTGTCGTGGTCGCCGCGCAGATTCCGCAGGAGGCGCTGGCCGAGGTCACGGATATCGTGCGTCTTCTCCCGCGTGCGCGGGTTCGCGCTCGACGACAGTAGCTCGACGTAGCGGTTCACGATCGATTGCACCGCCTCGTGCGCCCGCGTTCCGGCTCGGATCGAGCGGATCATCTCGCCGGAGAACTCCTCGTCGCGCAGCATCAGCAGGTGCGAGGAGAAGATCAGGCTCGCGATGTCCGAGATCCGGTCGTCGAGATCCCGGTGCAGCGCCTCGAGCTGCTCCTCGGTGCGTTCGAGCGCGTCGAGAAACGCCCGTTCCTCGTTCTCGTGGCCGATCGCGCCGAACGCCTCGTCGAGATGCTCTACCGGATGCAGACGCGCGATGCGTCCGACGGCCACGCCATCGCTCGTCGGGTGGCACACGATCGTCTCGCCGGGCTCCGCGGGTCGACCTCCGGCCTGGGCACGGTCGCCGTGGAGCTCCATCAGCATCTCGACGTTCTCGAGCGTCGCTGCGAGCTGTCCGCCGATCGCCTGCAGCGCACGGGTATCCTGGCGGGAGAACCGGTCCGGGCGGCGGTGCTGAACCACGAGCGCGCCGATGCGGTTCAGCCCGCGGCGAATGGGCACGGCGAGGAAACTCTCGTAGCGCTCCTCGCCGGTGTCGGGGAAGTACTTGTACGCCGGGTTGCGCGATGCACGCGCCTCGCGGATCGGCCGGAGCTCCTTGACGGCGGTGCCGGTGATCCCCTCGCCGAGCTTCAGCGAGACCCGCCCGACCGACTCCGCCTCGAGCCCGCGGCTCGCCCGCAGCACGAGCGTACCGCTCGACTCGTCGAGGAGGTAGATGCTGCAGACGTCGCTCTCGAGGTGCGCGGCGATGCGTTCGACCACGTCCTGGAGAAACCCTTCGACATTCGTCCGGCGCTCGAAGAGACTCGAGAGCTCGGAAATGCTCCAGATCAGCTCGATGTTGTCCCTATGGGTCGCCATCGGTGCTATCCTACCACGGCTCACGCGACGAGGGTCGAGAGTCGGCCGCGGATGAACTCGCTCTTCTCCTTCAGGCCGATGCCCTCGGTATCCATGATCAGCACCTGCGGGCGCCGGGGATCGAGCTTCACTTTCCCGCCGGAGCTCTCGATGAGCGAAACCACGCGATCGGCGCTGATCTTCGCGACCCGTCCGAACTCAACTTCGAGCCTTCCTCGCCGCTCGCGCAAGCTCGCGATGTGAAGCGTCCGGCAGAGCACACGGATCTCGGCGAGCGAGAGCAGACTGTGCACCTCGTCCGGCAGCGGGCCGAAGCGATCCTGCAGCTCACCGGCCACGCTCTCCAGCTCCTCCTCGGTCGATATGCCGGCGATCCGCTTGTAGACTTCCATCTTCTCCACCGGCTCGTCGACGTAGCTGTCCGGGATGAACCCGGAGTACTCGAGCTCCAGGTAGACCTCTTCCTCCTGCTCCTCGGCGTTCTCGTCGATCCGACGGATCGCCTCGTCGAGGAGCCTCAGGTACATGTCGAATCCGACCGACAGAATATCGCCCGACTGTTCGCGTCCGAGGAGGTTGCCGGCGCCCCTCACCTCGAGGTCCTTGAGCGCAATCTTGAACCCGCTGCCGAGCTCGGTGTAGTCGCTGATGATCTGCAGCCGTTTCATCGCGATCTCGCTCAGGATCCGCTGATCGGGATAGAGCAGATACGCATAGGCGAGCCGACCGCTGCGGCCGACGCGCCCGCGAAGCTGGTAGAGCTGGCTGATCCCGTACATGTCCGCCCGGTCGATGATGATCGTGTTGACGTTCGGGATGTCGATTCCGTTCTCGATGATCGTCGTCGACACGAGCACCTGAAAGGCACCGTGCACGAAGCGGTGCATGATGTCCTCGAGCTCCTTCGAGCTCATCTGCCCGTGCGCCTTGTCGATGATGAGCTCCGGCACGAGCTCCTGGAGGAAGAGCACGACGTTGTCGAGTGTTTCCACCCGATTGTGCAGGAAGTAGACCTGGCCGCCCCGCTCAATCTCGTTGCGGATCGCGCGCGCCACGATCTCATCGTCGAACTCCTGAATCACCGTCTGGATCGGAAGCCGGTTGTGCGGCGGGGTCTTGATGATCGACATGTCGCGGATCTTCAGAAGCGACATGTGCAGCGTGCGCGGGATGGGTGTCGCGGTCATCGTGAGCGAGTCTACGGAGGTCTTGAGCTCCTTCAGCTTCTCCTTCGCCTTCACGCCGAAGCGCTGCTCCTCGTCGATCACCAGCAGCCCCAGCTCCTTGAACATCACGTCCTTGCTCAGGATCCGGTGCGTGCCGATCACGACGTCGAGCTCGCCTCCGGAGAGCTCGTTGATGACGCGTTTCTGTTCCTTCTTCTCCACGAAGCGCGACAGCATACCGATCCTCACGGGAAACTCGGCCATGCGCTCGGCGAACGACTCGTAGTGCTGCTCGGCGAGGATCGTCGTGGGTGCGAGAATCGCGACCTGCTTTCCCGCGGTCACCGCCTTGAACGCCGCGCGCATCGCGATCTCGGTCTTTCCGTAGCCTACGTCGCCGCAGATGAGCCGGTCCATCGGCTGCGGCCGCTCCATGTCCGCCTTCACCTCGTCGATGGCGCGAAGCTGATCCTCGGTCTCTTCGTAGGGAAAGGTCGCCTCGAACTGGACTTGCCACTCGGTGTCCTCGGGGAACGCGAACCCCCGCGCGCGCCGGCGTCGCGAATAGAGCTTCACGAGGCGTTCGGCGAGGTCCTCCACGTTCTTGCGAACGCGGCTCTTCCGGTTCTCCCAGCTCCTCCCGGCTATCCTGTCGAGCCGCGGTGCCTCGCCGTGCGATCCAATGTAGCGCTGGATCAGGTTCACCTGCTCGATGGGAATGTAGACGAACTCCTCGCCCGCGTACTCGAGGTGGATGTAGTCGCGCTCGTTTCCGGCGGCCGCGATTCGCTTGATCCCGTTGAACCGACCGATGCCGTAGTTCACGTGTACGACGTAGTCGCCGGGCGAGAGCTCGACGAAGGTGTCGATCGCCTCGCTGTGGATCTGTTTCACCGACCTGGGCACGCGCTTTCGGCGGCCGAAGATCTCGTTCTCCTCCACGACGATGAGCTTCTGGTCGGGGAGGCCGAACCCGCCGGAGATCGTCCCGGTGTCGACGTGTACGTCGAACTCGGAGAGCAGGTGACGGATGCGCCCGCTCTGCGCCTCGCTGTCTGCGTAGATCGCGACCGAGAAGCCGGCCGCGCTCAAGTTCCCGAGCTCTTCCTTGAAGAAGCTCACGTTGCCGAAGAAGCTTCGAGGCGGGTCGCACGGCAGGCGCAGCGCGTCCGCGTGATCGGCCTCCGAAAGCAGGGGGAACAGGACGTGCCGGTGCAGCGAGTCGCGCGCCTGTTCGAGCGAGCGAAGCAGGCGCGAAGGACGAGGCACGTCGCGACGTACGCGCTCGCTCGAGTAGAGCCCCTGGAATTCGCGTTCGAGCGCGTCGTAGCTCGCCACGAGTCGTTCGCTGTCGGTGAACAGCGCGGTCACTCCGTCGGGGAGATACTCGGGGAGGTAGTGCGGCTCGGCGTCGGCGAGCGGGAAGTAGGCCTCCTCGCCGTCGGCCCACCGCCGGTCCCTCAGCTGCTCGATGAGCGCGTCCGGTTCGCGGATCTCGCCGAGCGAGCGCAGATGCGCCTCCGCAGTGGTCAGTTCCTGTTCGTCCCAGACCACTTCGCGCTCCGGGTGCAGGATGAACTCGTCGATCCTGCCGACCGAGCTCTGCGTATCCGCCTCGAAATGCCTGATCTCCTCGATCTGATCCCACCCGAACACGATACGCGTCGCGTGATCGTCGCCGGGCTGGTAGAGATCCACGACCTCGCCGCGGATCGCGTACTCCCCGCGAACTCCGACCTTCGGAACGCGGCTGTAGCCGTACTGCTCGAGGCGCCCGCCGAGCTCCACCGGATCGAAGCTGTCGCCGACGCAGATGCGCGTCAGCCGCGCGCCGAAGCGCACCGGGTCGGGGACGGGGGTGAGGAAGGCGCGCAGGCTCGCCACGACGATCCTCGGCGCTTCGGTCAGCAGCTGCCCGAGTGCCCTCGCACGCTCGCCGAAGACCGGCGCGGTGCGCGGCAACGGGCGGTACGGCATGGTCCCCCACCACGGCATCGACAGCGGCGACGCACCGAAGAACTCCAGATCGCGGACCACCGACTCAGCTTCTTGCTCGGTCGGGACGATAATCAAAAGGGGAAGCGACGCCCGTTGCGTCACCTGGTGCGCAAGATACGCGAGGTAGGCCCCGCGCGGCCCGGCGACGGTAAAGGGAAACGGCCCGGTTCGCATCCGGTCGAGCAACTCGCGCCAGGGGCGGTAGCCCTTGAGGGCCTTGTCGAGCATGTCGTTAAGCGGCGTGCTCATGACGACTCCTGAACCGTGGGAGGACATTGGTGTTGATAGTGAGACGCGTTATTCCGCTCATCGTGCTGCTCTGTTCCGCGGGTGCCATCGTGGCCGCCGAATCCTCGACGGCGGCCGTGGATCTGCGAATCGGATACGAAGACAAGCAGATCTACGTCCCCGGCAGCGACGTGCTCGTCAAGTTTACCATTCGTAACGATTCGGGGCAGACATACCGTTTCAAGCTCGCCGAGAATCGCATGTTCAGCGTCGATCTCGAGGTCCGCACGCTTTCGAACCAACCCCTGCCGCCCGCGCGGCAATTTACAACAGAGCGAACGTCCAATCAACAGATCTACTACCGCGACGTTGCGCTCGAACCGGGCGAGGAGTTCAGCTTCGTCGAGAACCTGAGCAGGTACGTCGAGCTCGATCGTACCGGGGTTTTCGTCGTCACCGCGGTGTTCTACCCTGAACTCGTGAGCGGTACCCCAGCGCTCGACGCGACGAACACGCTCAGCCTCACCGTCCGGCCCGATCTGGGCGAGGAACAGCGGGTCCAGGACCGGATCGATGAGGATACAGGCGACATTCTCGAACGCGCGGCGCTGCCGCCCGACGAGGTGGTCGCCTACACGCTCGACGCGCTCGGGGCCGAAGCGTGGAACCGGTTCTTCCTCTACCTCGACCTCGAGGGACTCCTGCTCTCCAATCCGAGCCGCGCGCGCGCCTATCGGCGCATGGGCGAGGTCGATCGACGCGAACGTCTGGAGCTCTTCGAGACGCAGCTTCGTGACCAGCTCGAGGACCCGCAGCTCTCGGCGGTGCCCACCGACTACGAGATGGTCCGGACGACCTACGATACCGAGGAAGCGTCGGTGACCATGGATCTCAGTTTTCGGAATCCGACGTTCACCGAGCTGAAGCGGTACACCTACTTCCTTCGCAGACGCGACTCGGTATGGTATATTCATGATTACGCGGTAACCAACCTCGGAACGGAGTAGGTGTGAAGATTCTGCTCATCTCCGAGCGCGACGAGCTGAAGGCGCACATCCGGCGCAACTTCATGCCGCGCGGTGCGGAGATCATTCAGTACTACAACCCCATCAAGGCGATGGACAACCTCGACGAGGTTGAGCCCGACGTCGTGCTGTTCAGCGCGCAGGACTTCCCTCGACACTGGAAGCCGTTCCTGATCTTCCTCCGAGACTCAAAGGCACGCGAACAATGCGTGTTCGTGATCCTTCGCGGAGATGACTTCGACCACGAGGAAGCGGACAAGGCGCAGACGCTCGGGGTGAACGGTATCGTGCACGAACGTCTGCACGACCGACACGAGCTCGGCCGTCTCAAGGAGCTCGTAAACCGTTACCGGGACATCGGCGATGCGCGTACGGAGAAGCGACTCGCGCCGAGCCAGATCGACACGATCGGCTTCGTGTTCACGCATCCGCAGAAGATGGAAATCGTGTTTGGCCGCGTTGAGGATCTGTCTGCCGCCGGCGTATCGTTCATGCCGCTCGACAGGCAGCAAACCATGGATATCCAGGTCGGCGCCACGATCGACGTCTGTTCGCTTCGCGTCGGGGACACCATCCTCGCGCTTCGGGCAAACGTCGTCCGCAACGAGCGAAGCATCAGTCTCGCGTTCGGTAGGATCAGCGAAGGGCAACGCGCGACGATACGCAGCTACATTGACGGTCACGCTCAGCGGGAGCTCGATCGGATGGCGGCCGACACGCCCTCCGTTCTGGAGCCCGTTTGAGTACGCACCTCAACCATCCAACCCCTCGCTACATGACCACCCGCGAGACGGAGATCGTCTGCTCGCTGTGCGCGCACACGTGCCGCATCGCTCCCGGCGAGACCGGAATCTGCCGCGTGCGGGCCAACGAAGAGGGCGTGCCTGCGCTCCCGTTCTACGCCGCCGTCTCCGCGCTCCACGTTGATCCGGTGGAGAAAAAGCCCCTCTACCATTTCCACCCCGGAGCACGGCTCGTGAGCGTCGGCTTCCTCGGCTGCAACTTCCGCTGTCCGTTCTGTCAGAACTACTCGATTTCGCAGTCCACGAGAGCACAGACGAGGACCGTGGCACCCGACGAGCTGCCCGCCGTTGTCGAGGAGGCGGGCGCACTCGGCGTCGCCTACACGTACAACGAGCCGACCATCCATTTCGAGTATCTCATGGCAGCGAGCGAGGCCGTTCACGCCGCCGGCTACGCGAATACGCTCGTAACGAACGGACACCTCACGCGCAGACCCGCGCGTGAGCTTCTCGCGCGCATGGACGCGGTGAACGTAGACCTGAAGAGCTTCAGCGCGCGGTTCTACGAAGAGGAACTGGGTGGCACGCTCGAAGCGGTTACCGACTTCATCACGATTGCCTCCGAGCTCACCAACGTCGAAGTCACGACGCTGCTCATCCCCGGCAAGAACGACTCCGACGAGGAAGTCGAGTCGATCGCGCGATTCCTCGGCGACCTCGACCCGGGCATCGCGTTTCACCTCTCGGGCTACTATCCGACCTATCACTACGTCGTCGAGGCTACGACGCCCGATCAGATCGAGCGCGCGAGAGAGATCGCTCAGCGCCACCTGAATCACGTCTATCCCGGGAACGTGCCCGGTGACTCGACGACGCGGTGCGCGTCGTGTGGCGCGACGCTTGTCACGAGGTCCGCGTATCAGATACGAGTCGTGGGTCTCGACGGGACTCGGTGCGCCACCTGCGGCGAGCACGGTCCGATCGCGTGGTTTGAACGGACGGATCAGGGTTGACACCGCAGAAGCAGGTCGCTATCTTGAGCGAGCATTTTCGCATTCCCCTGTAGCTCAGTTGGTAGAGCGGGTGGCTGTTAACCACCAAGTCGTTGGTTCGAGTCCAACCGGGGGAGCAGAAGGCCCGTCGGGCCGCC
>CAZVEF010000024.1:0-25635 GCA_964625715.1 uncultured Spirochaetaceae bacterium
GCGAGCTCGTGAAGGCGATGGAAGAGAAGTTTGGCGTGACGGCCGCTGCGCCGGTCGCCGTGGCCGCCGGCGGGGCTCCCGCAGCGGGTGGCGAAGCGGCTGCCGAGGAAGAGCAGAGCGAGTTCAACGTCATCCTCGCAAGCTTTGATGACGGGAAGAAGATCCCGGTCATCAAGGAGGTCCGCGCTATCACAGGTCTTGGACTGAAGGAAGCGAAGGAGCTCGTAGAGGCCGGAGGCAAGGCTGTTAAGGAAGCGGTATCCAAGGACGAGGCCAACTCGATCAAGGAGAAGCTCGAGGCGGCCGGCGGCAAAGTCGAAGTCAAGTAAGCATCGGGTACGAGCGCTGCTCGAAACGGGCTTACACACGGTAGCGAACGACTCACCATTGGGGATGGGACACGAGTGCCCATCTTCGATGGTGTCTCTATCTCTAAAAGATGGCTCGCCGCGTTCTGCGGCACTGGGAGGATTACATGTTCGATCGTAGCACAAAGATCAAACGTATCACAGTCGGACAGCAGTCCAAACAAGTGATGGATCTTCCGGACCTGGTCGGGATCCAGATTGCGTCGTTTGAGAAGTTCCTCCAGCGCCGGAAGATGAAGTCCGGCGAGCCGGTTGATGAGCAGGGGCTCGAAGAGGTTTTCCAGTCGATCTTTCCCATCGAGAGCCAGAACGGTGACATGCGTCTCGAGTACGACCACTACGTTCTCGACGAGGAAGCCATCAAGCTCAGCGAGGCCGAGTGCAAGCAGAAGGGGCTGTCCTACGCCATTCCCATCAAGGCCCGCATCAACCTGGTGTTTCTCGAGACCGGAGAGATCCGGCAGAAGGACATCTACATGGGCGACATCCCGCTCATGACCGAGCGGGGTACGTTCATCATCAACGGCGCCGAGCGCGTCGTCGTGAGCCAGATCCACCGGTCACCGGGTGTCATCTTCTCGCACGAGAAGGGCGTCTACAGCTCGCGGATCATCCCCTATCGCGGAAGCTGGCTGGAGTTCGAGATCGACCAGAAGAAAGAGCTGATCTACGCGAAGATCGACCGCAAGAAGCGGATCCTCGGCACGCTCTTTCTTCGTGCGCTCGGATACGAGACGCGCGAAGAGATCGTCGACCTCTTCTACGAGCGAACGACTATGACGGTCTCGAACGACCGGGGGGTTATGGAGGCGCTGAACGGACAGGTGCTCGCCCGCGAGGTCTATGTCGCCGACGAGAACGCCGAGGGTGGCGACGGCCGGCGCAAGCTCTACAAGGCCGGTGAGAAGATCCACCCGCACGACATCGACGAGCTCATCCACTCCGGCGTGACCGAGATCGAGGTCATCGATATGGCCAACCCGGAGAGCCTCCACTCGGAGATCATCCTCAACTGCTTCGAACGCGAGGAGAGCAAGTTCACGCGCGACGAGGCGGACGAGCCCACGCGCGAGGACGCGCTCAGCGCGGTCTACGCGGTCCTGCTTCCCGGCGAGCCGATTACGATGGAGAGCGCCGAGAAGGACTTCAACAGCATGTTCTTCACCTCTCGCCGCTACGATCTCGGCCGGGTAGGACGCTACAAGCTGAACAAGAAATTCGACTACGAGGAGCCGACCGACAGCCATCTGCTCACGAAGGACGACATCGTCAACACGATGGGGTTCCTGATCAGGGTGTACATTGGCGAGGCGAACGTCGACGACATCGACCATCTGGGCAACCGCCGCATTCGAAGCGTCGGCGAGCTGCTGGCGAACAGCCTCAAGACCGCCTTCACGCGGATGGAGCGTATCGCCAAGGAGCGGATGAGCCTGAAGGAGACCGATACGATCAAGCCGCAGGATCTGATCTCGATCAAGCCGGTGGTGGCGGCGATCAAGGAGTTCTTCGGGTCCTCACAGCTCTCGCAGTTCATGGACCAGGTCAACCCGCTCTCCGAGCTCACGCACAAGCGGCGGCTGAACGCGCTCGGCCCCGGCGGTCTGTCGCGAGATCGGGCGAGCTTCGAGGTGCGCGACGTCCACTACACGCACTACGGGCGCATGTGCCCCATCGAGACGCCGGAAGGGCCGAACATCGGGCTCATCGTGAGCCTCGCGAACTACACGACGGTCAACGACTACGGCTTCCTCGAGACGCCGTACCGCAAGGTCAAGAACGGTAAGGCGTCGAAGGAGATCGAGTACCTCTCGGCGATGGACGAGGAGAAGCACTTTATCGCGCAGGCGAACGCGCAGCTCGACGACAAGACCGGCAAGTTCATGACGCCGTTGGTGAGCGTTCGCAAGTCTGGCGACTACACGACGAAGCCGCCCGAGCAGATCGACTACATGGACGTCTCGCCGAAGCAGATCATCAGCGTCTCCGCGTCGCTCATTCCCTTCCTCGAGCACAACGACGCGAACCGCGCGCTCATGGGGTCGAACATGCAGCGTCAGGCGGTTCCGCTCGTATTCCCGGAGCCGCCACGCGTGGGCACCGGCATGGAAGACAAGTGCGCCTACGATTCCGGTGTCCTCGTCAAGGCGAGGCGCGCGGGCGAGGTCGTGCACGTCACCTCGCAGTTGATCCAGATCAGGCCGGACGAGGCGAAGAACAAGGACGACATCGATACCTACCTCCTCGTCAAGTATCAGCGGACGAACCAGGATACGTGCTTCATCCAGAAACCGATGGTCGAGCTCGGTCAGAAGGTGAAGGACGGGCAGGTCATCGCCGACGGACCGGCGACGCACCAGGGCGAGCTCGCGCTGGGACGTAACGTGCTCGTCGGCTTCGTGCCCTGGAACGGGTACAACTACGAGGACGCAATCCTCATCAGCGAGAAGGTCGTCAAGGAAGACATCTTTACGAGCATCCACATCAAGGAGTTCACGATCGACGTCCGGGAGACCAAGCTCGGCCCCGAGAAGATCACGCGCGATATCCCGAATACGAGCGAGAAGACGCTCGACCAGCTCGACGAGGAGGGGATCGTCCGCGTCGGTGCGAAGGTCGGTAGCGGCTATATCCTCGTGGGCAAGGTAACGCCCAAGAGCGAGACCGAGACGACGCCGGAGTTCAAGCTCCTGAACTCGATTTTCGGCGAGAAGGCGAAGGAAGTCCGCGATACTTCGCTGCGTGTGCCGCACGGTGTGGAGGGCACGGTCATCGACGTCCAGCGCCTGAAGCGCAGCGAGGGTGACGATCTCTCTCCCGGCGTCGACGAGGTCGTGAAGGTCCTCGTCGCCACCAAGCGAAAGCTTCAGGAGGGCGACAAGATGGCCGGTCGGCACGGGAACAAGGGCGTGATCGCCCGCGTGCTGCCCGAAGAGGACATGCCGTACATGGCCGACGGCACGCCGCTGGAGATCTGCCTCAATCCGCTGGGCGTGCCGAGCCGCATGAACCTGGGGCAGATCCTCGAGACCGAGCTCGGATGGGCGGCATCGCAGCTTGAGGAGTGGTACTCGACGCCGGTGTTCGAGTCGGCGACGAACGAGCAGATCGCGGACAAGCTCAAGGAAGCGGGGCTGCCGGATAGCTCGAAGGCCACGCTCCACGACGGGCGTACCGGCGAGCCGTTCGAGAACGAGGTCATGGTCGGCTACATGTACATGCTCAAGCTGCACCACCTCGTGGACGACAAGATGCACGCCCGGTCCACCGGACCGTACTCGCTCGTCACGCAGCAGCCGCTCGGCGGTAAGGCCCAGTTCGGCGGACAGCGGCTCGGCGAGATGGAGGTCTGGGCGCTCGAGGCGTACGGCGCCGCGAACACGCTGCAGGAGCTGCTTACCATCAAGAGCGACGACATGAACGGACGCGCGAAGATCTACGAGAGTATCGTCAAGGGCGAACCGGCCACGAGCGCCGGGGTGCCGGAGAGCTTCAACGTGCTCGTCCAGGAGCTCCGCGGGCTCGCGCTCGACATATCCATCTGGGACGGGAAGGGCAAGCAGATTCCGCTCACCGAGCGGGACGAAGAACTCATCAACCGTCAGGGCAGCAACTTCTGAGCAGCTTCGGTTGAGCCTGTTCACACGGAGGAAACATGAGAGACATTCAGGACTTCGACAATATCATGATCAAGCTTGCCTCGCCGGACCAGGTCCGCGCGTGGAGCTACGGTGAAGTCAAGAAGCCTGAGACGATCAACTATCGAACGCTGCGCCCTGAGCGGGACGGCCTGTTTTGCGAGCGGATCTTCGGCACGACGAAGGAGTGGGAGTGCTATTGCGGCAAGTTCAAGAGCATCCGCTACAAGGGGGTGATCTGCGACCGCTGCGGTGTCGAGGTCACGCACTTCAAGGTGCGTCGCGAGCGAATGGGCCATATCGAGCTCGCGAGCCCGGTGTCGCATATCTGGTACTACCGGTCGGTCCCGAGTCGGATGGGGCTGCTGCTGGATCTGACGATCGCGGCGTTGCGGTCGATTCTCTACTACGAGAAGTACATCGTCATCGATCCGGGTGATACCGATCTGAAGCCCATGGAGCTCCTCACGGAAGAGGACTACATGGAGGCCAAGGAGCGCTACGGTCTGAACTTCTCCGCCGGGATCGGCGCGGAGGCTGTGCGCACGCTGCTCGAGAACCTCGACCTCGACGCGCTGTCGGTCGAGCTGCGTGAGAAGATGATCGAGAAGGGTGCAAAGGCCGATAAGCGTCTTCTGAAGCGCATCGAGATCGTCGAGAACTTCCGGGACTCGGGCAACAAGCCCGAATGGATGATCCTCGACGTGATTCCGGTGATCCCGCCCGAGCTCAGGCCGATGGTTCAGCTCGACGGCGGACGGTTCGCCACAAGCGACCTCAACGACCTGTACCGCCGGGTCATCAACCGGAACAACCGTCTCAAGCGGCTCATGGCGCTCAACGCGCCGGACATCATCATCCGCAACGAGAAGCGGATGCTGCAGGAAGCGGTCGACGCGCTGTTCGACAACAGCAAGAAGAAGCGGGTCGTGAAGGGTGCGAGCAATCGGCCGCTGAAGAGTCTCTCCGACATGCTCAAGGGCAAGCAGGGGCGCTTCCGCCAGAACCTGCTCGGCAAACGTGTCGACTACTCGGGGCGATCGGTAATCGTCGTCGGGCCCGAGCTGAGTCTTCATCAGTGCGGCCTGCCCACGAAGATGGCGCTCGAGCTGTACAAGCCTTTCATCATGAAGAAGCTCGTGGAGAAGGACGTCGTCTACAACATCAAGAAGGCGAAGACGCTCGTCGAGCAGGAGACGCCCGAGGTGTGGGCGGTGCTCGACGAAGTCGTCAAGGAGCACCCGGTGCTGCTGAACAGAGCGCCGACGCTGCACCGACTTGGCATCCAGGCGTTCGAGCCGGTGCTCGTCGGCGGCAAGGCGATCCGGTTGCATCCGCTCGTCTGTCACGCGTTCAACGCCGACTTCGACGGCGACCAGATGGCGGTCCACGTCCCGCTCACGCAGGCGGCTCAGATCGAGTGCTGGACGCTGATGCTCAGCTCGCGGAACCTGCTCAACCCGGCCAACGGCCAGCCGATCGTCTTTCCCAGCCAGGATATGGTCCTCGGGATCAACTACCTCACCCGCGCGCGCGACGGCGGCAGAGGCGCGGGGAAGGTGTTTTCGAGCCCCGAAGAGGTCCTGCTCGCGCTCGATGCGCGGAGTATCGAGTACGCGGCGCTCGTGAAGGTGCCCTACAACGGGGAGATGATCGAGACCACCGCGGGCAGGCTCCTGCTCAATATGGAGCTGCCGGACGAGGTGGAGTTCGTAAACGAAGCGATGGGCGACAAGGAGCTGCGCGCCCTGATCGGGCAGGTCTACGCCGAGAAGGGTCCCCACGTAACGGTCCGCATGCTCGACGCGATCAAGCGTATGGGTTTCCGCTACGCCACGCTGTTCGGGGCGACGATCGGTCTTGACGACATCAAGGTCCCGACCACGAAGTCGAAGATGATCGACGCTGCCAACACCGAAGTCAACTCGATCCAGAACCAGTACCTGCAGGGGCACATCACGAACGAGGAACGGTACAACCGCGTCGTCGAGGTCTGGTCGAAGACGAATGAGGACCTCACCAACGTCATGATGAAGAACCTGCAGGAGGACAACTTCGGGTTCAATCCCGTGTACATGATGGCAAACTCCGGAGCGCGCGGCAGCCGCAGCCAGATCCGTCAGCTCGCGGGCATGCGCGGGCTCATGGCCAAGCCGTCCGGCGATATCATCGAGCTTCCCATCCGTTCGAACTTCAAGGAAGGGCTGTCGGTCATCGAGTTCTTCATCTCGACCAACGGCGCCCGGAAGGGGCTCGCGGACACCGCGCTCAAGACCGCAGACGCGGGCTACCTCACGCGGCGGCTCGTGGATATCGCGCAGGACGTCGTCGTCAGCGAGGAGGACTGCGGTACGATCAACGGTATCGAGATGACCGCGCTCAAGGACGGCGAGGAGGTCGTGGAGTCGCTGGCCGACAGGATCGAAGGCCGATTCACGCTCGAGCGGGTGAAGCACCCGATCACCGGAGAGATCCTCGTCGACGTGAACGAAGAGATCAGCAACGAGAAGGCCGAGGAGATCGAGACGGCCGGCATCGAAGCGGTGCGGATACGCACCGTGCTTACCTGCGAGGCGCAACACGGCGTGTGCCGTCTGTGCTACGGACGCAACCTCGCGACGAATCAGACCGTGCAGATCGGCGAGGCGGTGGGAATCATCGCCGCGCAGAGTATCGGCCAGCCCGGCACGCAGCTCACGATGCGGACCTTCCACATTGGCGGAGCGGCGACGAAGACGAGCGAAGAGAACCGCACGTACCTCCGCTACCCGGTGCTCGTGAAGGGCGTGAAGGGCAACACCGTCGAGCTCGATTCGGGCGTTCGGCTGTTCACCCGGAAGGGGACGATCACCGTTGCTCGGATCCTCGATCAGCACGAGATAGAGAAGAAGGACAAGCTCCAGGTCTCAGACGGCGACAAGGTCGCCAAGGGTCAGGCCGTGCTCAAGCGCGGCAGGAAGGAGATCGAGGCGTCGGCAAACGCGTACGCGGTCGTCAAGCAGGACGAGAACCTGCTGCTCCTGGTCGCCCAGGAGCAGAGTCTGGAGGTCCGTAACGGCGCGGAAGTGCTCGTTTCCGAGGGCGACGCGATCGCCGCCGAGGAGCCGCTCGCGCTCTTCGACCCGTTCAGCGAGCCGATCATCTGCGAGTACGACGGCAGGGTCGAGTTCAAGGACGTCGTTCAGGGCACGACGCTCAAGGAAGAGATCAACGAGGATACCGGGAACGTCGAGAAGAAGATTACCGAGTTCACGCTCGAGAGCCTGCAGCCGCGCATTATCATCAACGATGAGGCGGGCGAAGAGCTTGCGACGTACTACCTGCCGGGATCGGCGTATCTGAACGTGGAAGACGGCGAACAGGTCAAAGCCGGCCGGACGCTCGCGAAGCTGCTGCGCGAGAGCGTGAAGACGCGTGACATCACCGGTGGTCTGCCGCGAGTGGGCGAGCTGTTCGAGGCGCGTCGACCGAAGACCGCGTCGGTCCTCGCGCAGGTCAGCGGAGTCGTCGACTTCCGCCCTATCGTGAAGGGCAAGCGCGTCATGGTCATCACCGACGAGTACGGGCGCGAGTACAAGCATCTCGTCCCCATGGGTAAGCACCTGCTCGTCCGTCAGGGGGATACGGTTCGGGCCGGGGAGATGCTCTGCGACGGTGCGGTTGACCCGCACGACGTACTGATGATTCTCGGCGAGAACGCGCTGCAGACCTTCCTCGTGAACGAAGTCCAGGAGGTGTATCGACTCCAGGGTGTCAACATCAACGACAAGCACATCGGCGTCATTATCAGGCAGATGATGCGCAAGGTCGAAATCGTCGCGGTGGGCGACACGAACTTCATCTTCGGTCAGCAGGTGGACAAGTATCGCTTCCACCAGGAGAACCGCAAGGTCATGCGCGAGGGCGGTCAACCCGCCGTGGCGCGACCGTTGCTGCTCGGAATCACCCGCGCGAGCCTCAACATCGACAGCTTCATCTCCGCGGCGAGCTTCCAGGAGACGACTCGGGTGCTCACGAACGCGGCGATCGCCGGGTCGACCGATCTGCTGCGCGGCCTCAAGGAGAACGTGATCATCGGTCATCTCATCCCGGCGGGCACGGGGATCCGCGATTACAAGAACATCAAGCTGTTCGACGAGCACCGCGACGACCTGGATGAGCACATGCAGCAGATCCTTGAGCAAAGAGCGCGGGAGCGGGAGCTTGAGGAGCAGCGCGCGAAAGAGGAAGCCGAGCTGCTTGAGCAGTAGAGCGCGGTGCGCCGCGTTCTTTGCTCCGGCAGCAAATCCGCGTGCGCGGATTTCTGCACAAGCAACACGCCGGGGAGCGGGAGCTTGAGGAGCAGCGCGCGAAAGAGGAAGCCGAGCTGCTTGAGCAGTAGAGCGCGGTGCGCCGCGTTCTCTGGCTCTTGACGGGCGACGGGCGCGTTGGTACATTACGTGCTCACGCACGATTAAAGGGAGTATTCAGAAAGTATGCCAACTATCAACCAGTTGGTCAGAAAGGGTCGGAAGACCGCCAAGAAAGCCACGAAGTCGCCGGCGTTGCAGTCGTGCCCGCAGAAGCGGGGCGTGTGCACGCGCGTGATGACCTTTACCCCGAAGAAGCCCAATTCGGCGCTCCGTAAGGTTGCGCGTGTACGGTTGGTGAACGGGATCGAGGTGACGGCGTATATCCCGGGAATCGGGCATAACCTGCAGGAGCACTCGGTTGTGCTGCTGCGTGGTGGACGTGTCAAGGACCTTCCGGGTGTCCGGTACCACATCATCCGTGGGGCGAAGGACACGCTGGGTGTCGAGGATCGGCGCAAGTCGCGTTCCAAGTACGGAACGAAGCGACCGAAGGCGTAGGTGCGATATGCCGCGTAGACGAATTGTTCCGCGCAAGCCGGCGATCCCCGATCCCCGGTACGGAAGCATGGTGGTTTCGAAGTTCGTATCCCGCATGATGCTCGACGGTAAGCGCTCCGTCGCTCAGCGGGTCTTCAACGGCGCTATGGACCAGATCGAGAGCAAGGGCGAGTCGAAGCCGCTCGAGGTCTTCCTGAAGGCGATCGAGAACGTGAAGCCGGTTGTGGAGGTCAAGAGTCGTCGCGTAGGCGGATCGACCTACCAGGTTCCAATCGAGGTTCGCGATTCGCGGCGCGAAGCGCTCGCGATGCGCTGGCTGATCGCCGCCGCGCGCGCCCGCAGCGGCAAGAGTATGAGTCAGAAGCTGAGCGCCGAGCTTCTCGATGCCGCCAACCAGTCCGGGAACGCCTTCAAGAAGAAGGAAGATACCCACCGGATGGCAGAGGCGAACAAGGCTTTCTCACATTACCGATGGTAATGTGGACAAGAGAGTCGGGGGTTTTCTTTGCGCATCTATCGCCGGTGAGCGATAGGGCGGCTTCTCGCTTGTGCGCGGGAAGCGGGCTCGCCGGGAGGCGGGCGCCGACGGTGACGCCGGCAGCGAAGACCGCGCGAGCGTTCTTCGGGTTCTTTTACAGCTCCGTCTGAGATTGCTCAATCTCATTCAGTGCAGACCAAACCGGTCGTCTCTTCGAGAGAGCTGGTTCGCGCAGGGCTGGCCGGCACACGGCCCTGCGATTCGATTGTGCCGGGAGATGGCAAGGTGGTCGCGAGATCGCGGGAGAGTCAGGACGACGCTCGCGCGGGTCGTGTACCCTGGCTCCTCTGGAGCCACCCACCTACCATATCCATTCATACGGTTCGCAAACGGTCCGGAGCGCGCGCAGCGTGCGGGACCGCGAAAGCATAGACTTAGGAACGAACCACGGGTTCGTGGAAATCCCAAGGAGGGTGGAATGGCTAAGGCGAAGTTTGAGAGGACGAAGCCCCATATTAACGTTGGCACCATTGGCCACGTAGACCATGGGAAGACGACTCTCACCGCGGCGATCACGATGCTGAGCTCGCGCAAAACGGGTGGCGGTGGTAAGGTCATGACTTACGAGGAGATCGACAACGCTCCTGAAGAGAAGGCTCGTGGCATCACGATCAACACCCGGCACGTCGAGTACGAGAGCGATAATCGGCACTACGCACACGTTGACTGCCCGGGACACGCGGACTACATCAAGAACATGATCACCGGTGCCGCGCAGATGGACGGAGCGGTTCTCGTCGTGTCGGCACCGGATTCCGTCATGCCACAGACCCGGGAGCACATCCTGCTCGCGCGTCAGGTCGGTGTTCCTGCGATCATTGTCTTCCTGAACAAGACCGATCAGGTCGACGACCCCGAGCTCATCGAGCTCGTCGAGGAAGAGGTTCGCGAGGTTCTCAATGAGTACGAGTTCCCCGGCGACGAGATTCCCATCATCAAAGGCAGTGCCTTCGACGCAATGACGAATCCCGACGATGAGGAGAAGGTCAAGCCGGTCTTCGAGCTTCTCGAAGCGATGGATTCGTACTTCCCGCTTCCTGAGCGCGCGGTCGATCAGGATTTCTTGATGCCGATCGAGGATATCTTCTCGATCCAGGGTCGCGGGACCGTGGTTACGGGTCGTATCGAGAAGGGTGTCGTGCACGTGAACGACAAGGTGCAGATCATCGGCATCCGCGAGACGCAGGAGACGGTCGTCACGGGCGTCGAGATGTTCAACAAGCTGCTCGACGAGGGGCAGGCCGGCGACAACATCGGTGCTCTTCTGCGCGGCATTGACAAGAACGCGGTCGAGCGTGGTCAGGTGCTCGCGAAGCCCGGATCGATCACGCCGCACACGAAGTTCAAGGGCACGATCTACGCGCTGAGCAAGGACGAGGGCGGCCGCCATAGCCCGTTCTTCACCGGCTATCGTCCGCAGTTCTACTTCCGGACGACCGACATCACCGGTACGGTGGATCTTCCGGAGGGCAAGGAGATGGTCATGCCCGGTGACAACACCGAGATCATCGCGGAGTTGATTCACCCGATCGCGATGGACAAGGGGCTTCGGTTCGCTATCCGGGAGGGTGGTCGAACGGTGGCTTCGGGTCAGGTCATCGAGATCATCGAGTAAGTCGAGAAGAGCCTCACCGGGAGGTGAGGCTCTCTTGTCTGTGGAGGCAGAATGGCTAGCGAGAGGATTCGGGTCCGGCTTCGTGGTTTCGACACGGAGCTTGTAGACCAGAGCGCGAAGTCGATCGTGCAGACGGTGCAGAAGTCGGGTGCCCGCGTTTCGGGACCAATTCCGCTGCCCACGCGAGTGAACAAGTTCACGGTTCTGCGCTCGCCGCACGTGAACAAGAAAGCGCGCGAACAGTTTGAGATGCGCACGCACAAGCGCCTGATCGATATCCTGGAGCCGACCTCGCAGGTTATGGACGCGCTGATGAAGCTGGAGCTTCCGGCGGGCGTGGACGTCGAGATCAAGCAATAGCCCCGGGTCCGTAATCTCGGTGCAGGACAGGAAGAGACGATGCTTGGGTTGATTGGAAAGAAAGTTGGCATGACACAGGTCTTCGACGAGTTCGGGGAGCTCATGCCGGTGACGGTTATCAAGGTTGAGCCGAACCTGGTTGTCGATCAGAGGACACCCGACAAGAACGGCTACAGCGCGGTTCTGCTCGGAGCGACGGACGCGAAGCCGGCGCGGGTGAGCGCTCCGGTCCTCGGCCAGTTCAAGAAGAACGAGCTCGCTCCCAAGCGCCGCCTCGTCGAGATGAGGGACTTCGATCGGGAGTGTGCGATCGGCGACACGCTCGGCGTAGAGGTGTTCGAGAACTCCGCATTCGTCGATGTGATCGGCACCTCCAAGGGTAAGGGGTTCCAGGGTGTGATGAAGCGCCACGGATTCGGCGGCGGTCGAAAGACCCACGGAAGCAAGTTTCACCGGGGGAACGGTTCGACCGGCATGGCCGCGTGGCCGTCCCGTGTCATCAAGGGTACGAAGATGGCCGGCCGCGTCGGCGGCGTAAAGCGTACCGCCCAGAACCTGCGCGTGGTCAGCGTGGACGCCGAGCGTCAGATGATGCTCGTGAGCGGGGCGGTGCCTGGTGCTCGTGACGCCTACGTGATCGTACAGACGTCGAAGAAGAAGGGTTAAGTCATGGACGCAAAGGTCCTTTCGACAGAAGGTAAGGAGCTGAGGTCGGTAGAGCTGTCCGACGCCGTCTTCGGTCGCGAAGTCTCCGACGGCGCAATCTACCACGCCGTTCGCAACGAGCTCGCGAACGGCCGCGTGGGCAGCGCGAAGAGCAAGACGCGGAGCGAAGTAGTCGGCAGTCGACGTAAACCGTGGAGGCAGAAGGGAACCGGCCGTGCGCGCGCGGGTACCTATCAGAGCCCGGTGCGCGTAGGCGGTGGCGTTGCGTTTGGCCCGCGCCCCCGTGATTACGGGTACAAGCTGCCGCGAAAGATGAAGAGAGCGGCGATGATGTCGCTGCTGAGCCAGAAGGTCCGCGACGAGAACCTCATCGTGGTCGAGGATTTTTCGGTGGACACCGGGAAGACGCGCGATCTGGTGCGGATTCTCAAGACGCTGACCGGGGAAGCTCGCACGGTGCTCGTGCTCGGCGACGACGACGTCATGATCAAGCGAGCCGGTCGGAACATTGCGTGGGCGAATCACCTCTCGTACAACAGACTGTGCGCACACGACCTGTTCTACGGGGAGAAGGTCGTCCTTACTGAGAGCGCGGCGAAGAAGCTGAATGAGTTCTACGGCGGGCAGGAGTAGCAGATGGACGCGGATCAGATCATCATCGAGCCGATGCTGACGGAGAAGACCAACCGGATGCGCGAGGAGCACATGTACGCGTTCCGTGTCGATCGCCGAGCGAACAAGCTGGAGATCAAGAGCGCGATCGAGTCGCTGTTCGACGTGCATCCGGTCGACTGCCGCATCGTGAACGTGAAGCCGAAGCCGAAGCGCGTGCGGTACCGCAAAGGATTGACCTCATCGTGGAAGAAGGCGATCGTCACGCTGCCGGCCAACGAGTCGATCGGCATTTTTGAGGGAGCCTGATATGGGACTGAAGGAATACAACCCCAAGACGCCCGGGCTTCGGTATCGTACGACGCTCGACTACAGCCACCTCGATAAGACGGAAGCTCAGAAGCACCTGACGAAGGGTTCCGGCTACGGTGCAGGACGCGATACGAATGGTCGCATTAGCGTGCGACGCCGGGGCGGCCGGAACAAGCGCCTCTATCGGACCGTCGATTTCAAGCGCGACAAGGTCGGCATTGCCGGCAAGGTCGCGACGATCGAGTACGATCCGAACCGCAGCGCAAACGTGGCGCTCATCGTCTACGCCGACGGTGAGAAGCGCTACATTCTCGCGCCGCGTGGGCTCGAGCGCGGCGCGACGGTGCTCGCCGGCGACAACGCTCCTCCCACGGTGGGGAACTGCCTGCCGCTGGAGAGCATCCCGCTGGGTACGACGGTTCACAACGTGGAGCTCCAGTTCGGGCGTGGCGGTCAGCTGGCCCGATCGGCCGGTGCCGGCGCGGTGGTCGTGGCGCGCGACCGCGACTATGTGACGCTCAAGCTGCCCTCGGGCGAGCTGCGGTTGGTCTTCCGTCGCTGCCGCGCGACGATTGGCTCGGTGGGCAACGAAGACCACATGAACGTGGTACTCGGGAAGGCCGGGCGCTCTCGGCATCTCGGTCGCCGGCCGAAGGTGCGCGGCCTTGCGATGAACCCGGTCGACCATCCGCACGGCGGTGGTGAAGGCACGACCGCTGGTGGTCGTCACCCGGTGAGCCCGTGGGGGCAGCCGACGAAGGGGTACAAGACCCGCAAGAAGCGGAAGTCGTCGAGCAAGTTCATCGTCCGGCGACGCAAATAGGAGCGCGACGTGTCACGATCGATCAAGAAGGGCCCGTTCATCGAAAAGAGCCTCTACTCCCGGGTGGTGGACATGAATAAGAGCGGGCAGAAGAAGATGGTGAAGACCTATTCGCGGACCAGTACGATCATCCCCGAGATGGTTGGTCTGACGATCAGCGTCTACAACGGTAAGACCTGGGTTCCGGTCTACGTAACCGAGAACCTGGTCGGTCATAAGCTAGGTGAGTTCGCGCCGACGCGTCTCTTCCGGGGGCATGCCGGAGGGGACCGGAAGGCGAGGAGGTAGGAATGGCTGCTACAACCGGCTATCGGGCGGTGGCGAAGTATCTCCTCGTCTCGCCGTTCAAGGTTCGCCCGGTCGCCGACGCGGTTCGTCGACGGCCGTACACCGAGGCGGTGGCGATTCTCGACAATCTGCCGCAGAAAGGCGCGGGGTTGATCAAGAAGGTGCTGAAGTCGGCAGCGGCCAACGCGCTCGTTCAGAATAAGGAGCTCGACGAGGACATGCTTTACGTCAAAGAGCTGCGTATCGACGAAGGGCCTCGTCTGCGACGGGTGTGGTTCCGTGCGCGAGGCCGGGCTGATCTGCTTCACAAGCGGATGAGCCATATCACGGCAGTCGTCGACGAGATCGGACGATCGGGGGAGTAGATGGGACAGAAAGTCAACCCGTACGGCCTGCGGCTCGGGATCAATAAGGGCTGGAAGTCGAAGTGGTACGTCGATCCTCGCGAGTACGCGAATACGCTGCACGAGGACCTCAAGCTGCGGCGGATCCTCGAAGGGCTGCCTGAGACGCGGAACGCGGAGATTGCGGATGTCGAGATTATTCGACACCCGCAGCGTATCACGCTGATGATTCAGACATCGCGGCCGGGCGTGATTATCGGGACGAAGGGATCGAACATCGAGAAGATCGGCAGCGCGCTGCAGAAGGCCGCGGGCAAGAAGATCCAGATCAAGATCAAGGAAGTGAAGCGTCCGGAGACGAACGCGCAGATCGTGGCGCTCAACGTCGCCCGACAGCTTCGCACGCGCAGCTCCTTCCGTCGGACGCTCAAGATGGCGATTGGCGGGGCGGTGAAGGCCGGCGTGCCGGGAATCAAGATCCGGATCGGCGGTCGGCTCGGCGGCGCCGAGATGTCGCGGGTGGAGACGCAGAAGTCGGGCCGCATCCCGCTGCATACGCTTCGCGCCGACATCGACTACGGCTTTGCAGAGGCGCGCACCACGTTCGGTACGATCGGCGTGAAGGTGTGGATCTTCAACGGGGAAGTCCTTCGCAAGGAGTCGAAGGAAGACGCGGGCCTGCTCGTCCGCAAGGGCGGCGGCGGTCGTCAGCGCTCGGGTGAGCGCAGCGGTTCGAGGAGCGAGTAATGCTGAGTCCAAAGAGAACCAAGTATCGCAAGAAGCAGCGGCGCGTGAAGCGTACGATGCTCGGGGCGGCGACTCGCGGAAACGAGATCTCCTTCGGGGAGCACGGTCTGGTCTCGCAGGCGAGCGGCTGGATCACGAACCGGCAGATCGAGGCCGCGCGTATCGCGATGACGCGACACATCAAGCGTGGCGGAAAGGTGTGGATCCGGGTCTTCCCTGATATCCCGTACACAAAGAAGCCTGCTGAGACGCGAATGGGAAAGGGAAAAGGCGCACCGGAGTATTGGGTTGCCGCTGTGCGTCCCGGGACGGTTATGTTCGAGATCGCCGGCGTGAGCAACGAGCTCGCCGAGTCAGCGCTGCGCCTCGCGTCGAGCAAGCTTCCCATCAAGGCGAAGTTCGTGTCACGGAGGGACGTGGCCTGATGCGTGATTCATTCAAGGACCTTACGTTTGAAGAGCTGTTGACCAAGCGCGAGGAGCTGAAGAAGCAGTATCGCGAGCTGAGGTTCAACATGGTAGTCGGACACGTCGATAACCCGCTGAGGAAGCGGACGCTGCGCCGGCAGATCGCGCGGTTGAACACGCTGATCTATAACCACGCGGCCGTCGAGGCCGATGCGCAGGCGGAAGCTGCGGCGGCTGAAGCCGCGACGGCTTCGGAGGAGTAGCGTATGGCGAACAGCGAGAGCGCGAGCACGGCGGCTCGGGAGACGGGCAAGCTCGTCTACCAGGGTAAGGTCGTCAGCGACAAGATGAACAAGACGATCGTCGTCGAGGTGACGAACCGGGCTGTGCACCGGCTCTACAAGAAGTACGTCACCGTCAGCAAGCGTCTGAAGGCGCACGACGAGAACAACGAGGCCAGCGAGGGCGATACGGTTCGCGTGGTTTCCGCTCGGCCTATCAGCAAGGAGAAGCGGTGGCGACTCCTCGAGATCGTCGAGCGGGCACGGTAAGAGGGTTGATGCGATGATTCAAATGCAATCCTATCTCAACGTCGCGGACAACAGCGGCGCGAAGCGGGTGCAGTGCGTGAAGGTTCTCGGTGGCTCGAAGCGCAAGTATGCCGGCGTGGGCGATATCGTCGTGGTCGCTGTGAAGGACGCTCTGCCGGGGGCACCCGTGAAGAAGGGAAGCGTCGAGCGTGCGGTAATCGTGCGAACGAAGAAAGAGTATAAGCGGTTGGACGGCACGTATATCAGGTTCGACGACAACGCGTGCGTCATTATCGACACCGCGGAGAACCCCAAGGGAAAGCGGATCTTCGGTCCGGTCGCGCGCGAGTTGCGCGATGGGGATTTCATGAAGATCGTCTCGCTCGCCCCCGAGGTGTTGTAAAGGAGCCGAGCTGTGGCGAAGTATCGAATCAGGAAGAACGATCAGGTAAGGGTCATTGCCGGCAAGGATAAGGGCAAGGTCGGCAGGGTTCTGCGCGTCGACCGGGACGCCGGCCGGGTTCTCGTCAAGGGCGTGAACCTTGCGAAGAAGGCCATGCGTAAGCGGCGCCAGGAAGACCGTGGAGGTATCATGGATATCGAGATGCCGATCCATATCTCGAACGTAATGCTTGTGACGCGCAACGGAGAGCCGACGCGGGTGAGCATGAAGGTCGAGAACGGAGCGAAGACCCGCGTCGCTCGCAAGAGCGGTGAAGCTGTATAGGTGGGTTTGAGATGGCAGAGACGAAGTACGTTCCGACGCTGAAGCAGGATTACCAGGATCGGATTGGCCCCGAGCTCATCGAGGAGTTCGGTTACAAGACGTCGATGCAGCTCCCGCGGCTCGAGAAGATCGTGCTGAGCATGGGGGTGGGCGAGGCGATCCAGAACAAGAAGCTTCTCGACGCCGCGGTCGGTGAGCTGAGCCTGATCGCCGGACAGCGTGCGGTGAGGACCAAGGCGCGCAAATCCGTGGCGAACTTCAAGGTTCGTCAGGGAATGGAGATCGGCGCTCGGGTCACGCTACGTGGGAACCGGATGTGGGAGTTTCTCTACCGTTTGCTCAATGTCGCGCTGCCGCGGGTCAAGGACTTTCGAGGAGTCAACCCGAACTCCTTTGACGGTCATGGCAATTACGCGCTCGGCGTGAACGAGCAGATAATCTTCCCGGAGATTGACTACGACAAGATCGAACGGATCAGCGGGCTGAACATCGTGATCGGAACAACCGCGACGACCGATCAGGAAGCGAAGCGGTTGCTCGACAAGCTGGGCATGCCGTTCAGGAAGTAGGAGGCGACACGAACGATGGCCAAGAAATCGATGATAGTGAAGTCACGGCGGACACCCAAGTACTCGACGCGGATCGTGCGTCGCTGCCGGGTGTGCGGGCGGCCTCGCGGCTACATGCGCAAGTTTCAGATGTGTCGTGTCTGCTTTCGGAAGTATGCCAGTGAAGGAATGATTCCTGGCGTTACGAAGTCGAGCTGGTAGGAGAGGTATATGAGCGTTTCTGATCCTGTAGCAGACATGCTGACGAAGATTCGGAATGCCGCTCTCGCGAAGTTCGAGAAAGTGGACATTCCGACCTCGAAGCTGAAGCTCGAGATCGTCAAGATTCTGAAGAACGAGGGCTACATCAAGAACTTCAAGAAGGTCACCGAGGGCAACCTTACCGTGGTCCGGATCTTCCTGAAGTACGACGACGAGGGTCTGCCGATCATCAAGGGACTCGAGAAGATGTCGACCCCGGGACGGCGCGTGTACTCCGGGTACAAGAAGATGCCGCGGGTGTATAACGGATACGGCACGTTGATCGTGTCCACCTCCGAAGGTGTGACAACCGGCCGCAAGGCCCTCGAGCGTCGGGTCGGCGGCGAGCTGATCTGTTCGGTCTGGTAGGAGAGCGTATGTCACGTGTTGGAGTTCTGCCGATTGCAGTGCCGGACGGCGTCACCGTCGATGTGCAGCCGACGGTGGTGCACGTCAAGGGCCCGAAGGGTGAGTTGTCGCAGACGTACACAGCCGAGGTGGTCGTCCAGGTCGATGAGGGACGCGTGGTCGTCTCCCGCCATGACGAGTCGAAGGTCTCGAAGAGCAAGCACGGTCTGTATCGCAACCTGATCCGCAATATGATCGTCGGCGTGTCCGACGGCTTCACGAAGAACCTGTTGATCAACGGGGTCGGCTATCGGGCGGAGGTGCAGGATGGCATGCTGGTGCTGAATCTCGGGTACTCGAATCCGGTCGAGTACCCGATTCCCGACGACCTGCAGATCAGCTGCGACGGTCCGACCAGGATTGTCGTGACGGGCATTGACAAACAGAGAGTCGGGCAGGCGGCGTCCGAGATTCGTTCGATCCGCCCGCCGGAGCCGTACAAGGGCAAGGGTGTTCGGTACGAGGACGAGTACGTGCGCCGCAAGGTCGGCAAGGCCGGCGTGAAGTAGGTGAGTGTATGAAGCGTTTGATTGAGAAGCGGGCGCGACGCAAGCGCCGCAAGATGTCGATTCGTCGCAGGATCGCCGGTACCGCCGAGAGACCGCGGGTAAGCGTGTTCAAGAGTAACAAGCACCTCTACGTGCAGGTCATCGACGACTCGGCCGGAAAGACCCTCGTGGCGATCTCGAGTCGCAGCGGCGCGACCCGAGGTCTCAAGCCCACCGTAGAGGGCGGGCAGAAGCTGGGCGAAGCGCTCGGGAGCGAGATGAAGGATCACAAGATCACCGAAGCGGTATTCGATCGCAACGGACACCTCTACCACGGTGTGGTGAAGGCGGTCGCCGAGGGAGCCCGCAAGGCCGGGATCAAGTTGTAGGAGAGAGGCGTGGACCAGGAACGCGAATACACTGAGAAACTCATCAAGCTGAACCGCGTCGCGAAGGTAGTGAAGGGCGGGCGGCGCTTTTCCTTCTCGGCCCTGCTCGTCGTCGGCGACAGGAACGGACGGGTCGGGTACGGCTACGGCAAGGCGAACGACGTCGCCGAGGCGATCAGGAAGGGCGTCGAACGGGCGAAGAACAGCATGATGACGGTGCCGATGAAGAAGGCGACGATCCCGCATCAGATCCAGGGCGAGTTCAAGAGCGCGAAGGTGCTCATGAAGCCCGCGGCACCGGGAACCGGAATCATTGCCGGCGGTCCGGTGCGCGCTGTCATGGAAGTGGCGGGCATCAACGATGTGCTCAGCAAGTCGCTCGGCAGCCAGAACGCGGTCAACATCGTGAAGGCGGTGTTCGAGGGACTGGAGAATCTCATGGACGCCCGAAAGGTGGCTCACGGCCGCGGTAAGGCGGTCAAGGAGATGTGGGGCTGATATGGGACGTTTGCGCATCACGTTGATCCGGAGCACGATCGGGGCTCTGCCGAAGCATCGGCAGACGGTTCGATGTCTTGGCCTCCGCAAGATGAATCAGTCGGTCGAACAGGACGATAACCCGGCGATCCGTGGAATGATCCGGTCGGTGGGCCACATGGTTCGCTTGGAGGAGATTCAGTAATGGCACTCTTGAGGCGCCCGGACGGGGCGAAGAAGCGGAGAAAGCGGCTCGGCCGTGGACCCGGCAGCGGCCACGGTACGACCGCGGGTCGTGGAACGAAGGGTCAGAACGCCCGGGCCGGCGGGAGTGTCCGGCCGGGTTTCGAGGGCGGACAGATGCCGCTCTACCGGCGGATCGCACGGCGCGGATTCTCGAACCACCGGTTCAAGTCCGAGTACACCGCGGTGAATGTGTCGGCGCTTGAGAAGCGCTTCGAGTCCGGCGCGTCCGTGACGCCGCAGACGCTGCTCGAGAAGGGGATTATCTCCGCGAGCGAGAAGCTTGTGAAGATTCTCGGTGAAGGCAAGCTGTCGAAGAAGCTGACGGTGTCGGGTGTGCGGGTTTCCGCGTCTGCGCGCGCCAAGATAGTAGCGGCCGGGGGTTCGGTCGAGGACGAGGCGCCGACGGCCGCGAAAGAGCCCGCAGCCGATACCGCTGCGGTGGAGGCCGCCGAGACGGGCGATTCGAGCACTAACGAGGACGACGAATAGCTATGGCGAGTAATCCGCTGGCCGACATTTTTCGCATCCGTGAGCTCCGTGATCGGATTCTGTTCACCGTGGGGGCGCTGCTGATCCACCGGCTCGGCTCGCACCTGCCCATCCCGGGAATCAACGTCAGCGCCCTGCAGGCGTACTTCCTGACGCAGGGCGCTGCCGGCGGTCTCTCGGTGACGGATTACCTCGACTTCTTCTCCGGCGGGGCTTTTACGCAGTTCTCGGTGTTCATGCTCGGCATCATGCCGTATATCAGCATGACGATCATCATGCAGCTTCTGCTGCTCGTGTTCCCGAAGCTGAAGAAGATCTCGCAGGAGGAAGGCGGGCGAAAGCGAATCCAGCGGTATAATCGGTACGGGACCGTGGTGATCTGTCTCGTACAGGGATTCGCGGTGACCGTGTACGCGGACAGCATTCCGAACGCGATCACGATGTCGCGCGGGCTCTACACCTTCGTATCGTTGCTGACGGTTACCTCCGGCACGGTCTTCCTCATGTGGCTCGGCGAGCAGATAAACCAGCGCGGCATCGGCAACGGTATCTCGCTGATCATCTTCACCGGGATCGTCGCCAGGATGCCTCGGGCGGTCTGGAGCCTGGTGCAGGCGGTTCAGCGGGATGAGCTGAACCCGGTCTTCGTGATCGTTGTGCTCGCGATGTTCGTGGCGGTCGTCGCGCTCGTCATCTACGAGCAGCGTGGGCAACGGAAGATTCCGGTGCACTACGCGAAGCGGGTCGTGGGTCGGCGCATGTACGGCGCGCAGAATACGTACGTGCCGTTCAAGATCAACCCGTCGGGAGTCATCCCGGTCATCTTCGCGAGCTCGATCATGGTCTTTCCGCTGCAGATCGCCGAGAGTCTCGGTCCGAACATACCCTGGCTCGCGAGCTTCGCTCGGTGGCTGCGACCTGGAGGGGCTCCGTACCTGATCACGTACACGTTGATGATCATCTTCTTCGCGTACTTCTATACGCAGGTGACGCTCAACCCGATGGAGATCTCGAAGAACATTCGCGAGAACGGCGGGTCGATTCCCGGTATCCGCCCCGAGAGGATGGAAGAGTACTTCACTCGGATTCTCAATCGGATTATCTTGCCGGGATCGCTGTTCCTTGCGTTTATCGCGGTCATCCCGACTGTTCTCCAGCAGCTATTCGGGTTCCCGCAGGACGTTGCCTTCCTGATGGGTGGAACGTCGCTGCTGATTATGGTTGGAGTCGATCTCGACCTGATGTCCCAGATCGAAGGCTCCTTGAGAATGCATCATCATGAGGGCCTGACCAAGCGTGGTCGGATCCGCTCTCGGAACCTGTAGGAAGGTGGCGTATGAAAGTTCGAGTGAGCGTCAAGCCGATGTGCGACCGATGCAAGGTCATCCGGCGCCGCGGTGTTGTGCGCATCATCTGCAGCAACCCCAAGCATAAGCAGCGGCAACGATAGGTAGGAGAGAGTATGGCGCGTATTGCTGGTATCGATCTTCCCAACAAGCCGGTGGCGATCGCCCTGACGTACATTTTCGGCATCGGCCGGTCGAGCGCAGAGGCGATCTGCGAGAAGACCGGCGTCGACAAGATGACGCGGATGAACGAAGTGAGCGCTGAAGACATCAACAAGCTTCGAAACACGATCGAGAACGACTACAAGGTCGAAGGCCGATTGCGGACCGAAACGTCGCTGAATATCAAGCGACTGATGGATATCGGGAGCTACCGAGGACTTCGTCACCGGCGCGGGCTGCCGGTTCGAGGCCAGCGAACCCGGACCAACGCGCGTACCCGCAAGGGGCGCAAGAAGACGGTCGCCGGGAAGAAGAAGGCAGTCTAAGGAGTAGCCTGTGGCAAAGACGACCAGAAGAAAAAAGGAAAAGCGATCTGTATTTGAAGGCAGCGTCTACATCCAGGCGACCTTCAACAACACGATCGTCACGATCACCGACCAGACAGGCAACGGGATATCGTGGGCTAGCGCAGGCTCTCTCGGTTTCCGGGGCGCCAAGAAGTCCACTCCTTACGCTGCGCAGACGACCGCTGAGACGGCCGCGCGCAAGGCTATGGATCTCGGTCTGCGCGAGGTGCACGTCTTCGTGAAGGGACCGGGCGTCGGCCGTGAGTCGGCAATTCGGAGCCTGGGCAACCTGGGATTGTCTGTCAAGAGCATTCGCGACGTCACCCCTATTCCCCACAACGGATGCCGCCCTCGCAAGAGCCGCCGCGTTTAGGCAGAAGGAGCATCTATGGCACGCAAGAACCTGCTGAAGGGCTTCAAGCGCCCAAAGGGCATCACCTTCGAGCACAGCGAGGTGAATCCGTTCTACGGCAAGTTCATCGCGTACCCGTTCGAACGCGGATATGGGACGACGATCGGCAATACGCTGCGGCGGATTCTGCTCTCGTCTATCCAGGGGTATGCGGTGACCGCGATTCGCATCACGAGCTACGACGAGGAAGGTACGGCTCACGTGCTCTCCAGCGAGTACGAATCGATCCCGAACGTGGTCGAGGATACGCCCGACATCATCAATCGGCTGAAGCAGCTTCAGATCTCCCTGCCGGAGGATGCCGAGCAGAAGACGATCGTTGTAGAGGCGAAGGGCAAGGGCACGCTTACCGGCGCGAGTCTCGAGGTGGACGACACGGTCGAGATCAAGAACAGGGACCTGACCATCATGAGCATGATGGAGGGGGCGAGTGTCGAGCTCGAGCTTCAAGTCGATCTGGGCCGGGGTTACGTCCCGGCGGAGATGAACGAGAAGTACATTGAGGTAATCGGTACTATTCCGATTGACGCGATCTTCTCGCCGATCCGCCGTGCGCGCTACGAGGTCGAGAACACGAGGGTTGGGCAGCGGACGGACTACGACAAGCTGATTCTCGAGGTGTGGACCGACGGCACGATCAAACCGGAAGACGCGCTCGCCGAGGCCTCGAAGATCGCGAAGGACCACTTCACGATCTTCATCAACTTCGACGAAGACGCCATCCTCGGCGACGAGGACATCGACGAGGAGGAAGAGCGGATCCGTCAGCTGCTCGAGACGCCGGTCGAAGAGCTGGAGCTGAGCGTTCGGTCGAGTAACTGTTTGAAGAACGCGAATATCCGCTCGATCGGAGACCTCACCGCACGGACCGAAGACGACATTGCGAAGACGCGGAACTTCGGCAAGAAATCGCTGCAGGAGATCAAGGAGAAGCTCAACGAGTGGAACCTGAGCCTCGGCATGACGGACTACGGCCAGCTCCGGCAGGCGGTCCGGATGAAGAAGAAGAAGGACGAGGAAGAACATGAAGCATAGAGTTGGATTCAACCGCCTCGGACGCAAGCCGTCGCATCGCAGGTCGCTGCACCGGAACATGGTCACCTCGCTTTTCAAGTACGAGCGGATTCGCACCACGAAGGCGAAGGCGCGCGAGATCCGGCGCAGCGCGGAGAAGATGATCACGCGCGCGAAGATCGACAGCGTGCATAACCGCCGGATGGTGGCGCGCGACATCAAGGACAAGGCGATTCTGGCCAAGCTCTTCGTTGACATCGCGCCTCGCTTCAAGGAACGGCCGGGCGGGTATACCCGGATCCTCAAGGTCGGGCACCGCCGAGGGGATGCGAGCGAGATGGTACTGCTCGAGTTGGTAGCCGAAGAGTCGGGCCAAACTCCAAAGAAGAAGCGCGGTCGCAAGGCGAGCGCGGCACCCGCGGTCGAGAGCGCGACCGGTCCGGAGGACGCTGCGGCCGACGAACGGGTCGGCGTGACCTCGGACAAGGCGGAGGCGGAGACCACCGACCATACCGACGCTGAGAATGAGCAGAACGAGAAGGAGTAGCGTGGTTTGCACGGCTCCTGCCTACCATGAGCCTCGCCGCACGGCGAGGCTTTTTTGTCGGGACATGCGGCGCGTTCACTCGAGTTGCCGATTGTGCCGATAGTCACTACGATGGAGTGGGTCAGGAGGTAGAGCCCCCGGAAATGAGTGGTGCGCAGAAGATATCGCTCAGTCTGCTCATCTCGGTCATCGTTTTCAGCGCGCTTGCGGTGCTCGCGGCGGTGGATCGGTTTCAGATCATCGAGACTCGCTTCTACGTCCCGCGCGTCGAGGAAAGCGTGCGGATGCGCGCCGAGGATGCGCGAGATGTGTTCGATCGGTTTCATCGGTCCAACATTGCGAAATTCGAGGAGTTTACGCTCGATCCGGCGATCCGAGCGGCGTTTCGGATAAACGCGTCGGCAACCGAGATCCGGGAACGGCAGAACCGGCTCGATGCCGCCGAGCAGGATCGGCCTTCGCTCGACCTTGTGCGAATCATCGACGTCGCTGCGACGCAGCTGCACTACAGCTCCAACCCGAACGACTTCAGCGAGAGTGGTACGCAACGCACGTATGACCGGCCGGATGTGGCTTCGACGGGGGAGCCGCGCTCGCTCGCGTCGCTGGCGTACTACGAGGAGCTGCCGGAGACGCAGGCTCTGCCGTCCGGAGAAGCGCTGCCGACCCCGGAGATCTTCCTCGAGCCCGAGAGTAACCAGTTCATCTACCGCCTGCCCGCCGTGGATACCGCCGGGGTGTTGCAGGGAGCTGCGCTCTTCTACGTAAACACCTCTGACCTTCGAACGGCGTTGATTCGTTCCGGCCTGATCGGGACCGGCGACGTGGTGCGCATCGTCAACCCGAACGGCGTCGTGGTGAACGCGCCCACGCAGTTTTCCGAGGGAGTCGGGAACGCCGTCGCAGAAACGTGGGCGGAGATCGCGAACCTCGACGGGCGTGAGACCGTCACTACCGAACGGCGAGACGAGGGGAGTGACGGGGGCGACGTCAGCGTGTCGTACGAGGCCTTTCCGCTGGACTCCGAGACCGACGGGGTACTCGTTTTCCTCGAGCCGGCAGCCTCGCTCGAGATGCCGGAGCTGCTGCAGTACACGCTTCTCGTGGCCGTGTTTCTGACGACGTTCCTGATCGTCTTCCTGCTCCTGAACGTTCGACAGGACGCGATCGTGGTCATCTCCGACCGCGTGAAGCGGTTCCAGATCAGCATGCTGCGCGAGTACATGGAGAGGCGGCGCGAGCTGGACTTCCAGCGGTGGAAGGCCGAGCTCGAGGATCGGCGGGACGAGGTTCAGCGGGAAATCCGCCGCGGGATCGGCCGGATCAAACCGTCGCAGGAGGAGGAGGTCGATCGGCTGATCAACGAGAGTTGGGACGAAATCATCAGCGTTCTGAGCAGTCGTGCCGAGGACCGGCCGACGGTGAGCCTTGACGTGGAGCGTATCGAAGAGATCGTCGACCAGCTTTCGCGGCGACTCGAGCAGTCCGGCGCGGGGCGCGCCGCGCCCGCCCCGATCGTGCCGTCGGCAGCCGCACCCGCCCCGCCACGAACCTCCGCTGGGCCGCCTCCCGGCACACCGGTCGAGGTGGAGGACGTCGCCGAAGACGACGAGCTCGAGGAGGCCGAGGAACCGGAGGAAGTTGAGCCGGCCGACGAGCTCGAGGCGGCCGACGAG
>CAZVEF010000025.1:0-25106 GCA_964625715.1 uncultured Spirochaetaceae bacterium
CGACTCGGTCAAGGTGGGCGCGCCGCTGTTCAACGTGCGGATCGCCGAAGGCGAGATCAGCCTCAAGCCGGTGACGCGCGAGGAGCCGGGCGAGCCGGTGATCAGCGGGACCGACCTCGCGCTCACACGCGGTGGTCCGGCGCAACCGACGCCTGCGGCCGTGAGCACGCAGGCTGCGCGGGTCGGCTCGGCTCAACTCGTCGCCGGCCTCGTGAGCGTCACGACGCGCCTGGGCTCACGGCGGGTTTCCAACGAAGAGATCTCCGAGATGTGCCCGACCTGGTCGCCGGCGGACATCGTCAAGCGCACGGGTATCGAGTCCCGGCAGTGGGTCGAGGGAGAGGAGAGCGCGCTCTCGCTCGCCGTCGCCGCTGCGCGCGATGTCCTCGAGAGCAACGCGATGAGTATTGACGACATCGACCTCATCCTCGTCTCCACGGGTACGCCGCTCTACACGACCCCGTCGATGGGCACGCTCGTGCACTACGCGCTCGCCGGCGACCGCGACACGCAGACTGCCGCGTACGACATCAGCGCAGCGTGCTCGGGCTACCTCTACGGCCTCCAGATCTCCTACGACTACCTGCAGAGCAAGCCCGACCACCGCATCCTCCTGTTGACCACCGAGGTGCTGTCTCCAAAACTGGACGCGAGCGACCCCGACACCGCGCCCATCTTCGGGGACGCCGCGACGGCGAGCATCGTCGTGGGAGCGGGCAACGCGGAGCTTGCGAAGGCGAGGGTCTTCCGGCCGGCGATCGGCGCGCAAGGCGAGTCGGGCGAGGCGCTCAAGGTACCGGTGCTCGAGAGCGAAAGAATCGCG
Source organism: uncultured Spirochaetaceae bacterium (assembly GCA_964625715.1). GTDB lineage: Bacteria > Spirochaetota > Spirochaetia > DSM-27196 > SLST01 > SLST01. Next base: position 824 of record CAZVEF010000025.1, read on the forward strand.
ATGGACGGCCCGAAGGTCTACCAGGTCGCCGTTCGCAGCATGATCGACATGCTGCGCGACGCGTGCGACGAGGCGGGCGTGGGGGTCGAGCGGCTCAACCTCATCGTGCCGCACCAGGCGAATCAGCGGATCATCAACGCCGTACGGCAGCGCATGAAGGTGCCGTCGGAGACGGTCTACAGCAATATCCGGCACCTCGGCAACACCTCGAGCTCGACGATCCCGCTGTGCCTCGCGGAGATCCTCGGGACGCGAGAATCGGGAGAGCTCGTCGGGATGACCGCATTCGGGGGCGGATTCACCTACGCCGGCGGTGTGATCGAGGTGCGGTAGCGCCCTGTCGGCACCCGCTGCCGTCGCAGGAACTGCCCGATCCGCGCAAACGTCGGCGACGAGCGCGCGTCGTGCCGGGCGCACCACGAAAAACGGCGCCCCGACGGGGCGCCACAGTGTCGGCCGAAAGGGCCCGGCGGCGGCCGCTGTGGAGACGCAACAACCGCACGGACCCGCAGGCCTGGCCGAGGGTGAAGAATGCTTCCGGAGCAAAGGAGGTCGAAATCTCCGGAAGCGCCGACCCAGCGGCCACGAAAGCAGGGAGGAGTGCCCTCCCGTTCATTCATACAACAACAACTCCGGACAAAGGTAACAGATACGGTGAACTTTCACGAGAAAACAGTCGTCATCACGGGTGCCACGAGCGGGATCGGTCGGGCCTACGCCCGCTACTTCGCCGAACGAGGGGCTCGACTACTCGTGACCGGCCGACGGGGCGATCTCCTCGCCGAACGGCGGAACGAGCTCCTCGATCGCGGAGCGACGCGCGTGGATCTCGTCGTCGGTGATTTGGCCGACGAGTCCACCGTCGAGCGTCTGCTCGACGCGGTCTGCGCGGGCCCGGTCTGCGTCCTCGTCAACAACGCGGGCTTCGGTCACTACGCGCCGGTAGCCGCCGCCGACATCGAGCTGCTGCGGGCGATGCTGCGGGTCCACGCCGAGGTGCCGCTTCGCCTCGTGCACGCCGTTCTCGCGGGCATGACGTCGCGCCGCGAGGGCGTCGTCATCAACGTGGGATCGCTCGCCGGTCGCGTCGCGGTGCCGGGATCGGCGCTCTACGTCGCGACGAAGGTCTACCTCGAACGGTTGAGCGAGTCTATCGCGCTCGAGGCGGCGCAGCACGGCGTGGTCGTGCAGGCGCTCACGCCCGGCTACGTGCTCACCGACTTCCACCGCGACGACACAGAGGACACCCAGCGGCGCGGTCGCAATCGCGGACTGATCAGGTGGATGAATGCCGATTCGGTCGTCGCGCGCTCGATGCGCGCCGTCCGGCGGGCCGAGCACCGCATAGCCGGGCGTCCGCGGCGGCTGCCGCGGCGACGAGACGTCGTCGTCGTGCCGGGCCTCGCGAATCGATTCCTCGAGCGCTTGTCGCGATTCCTTCCGCGAACGCTCGTCTACCGCGCGGCCGCCCGCGCCGCTACTCGCGCTCGACGTTGATGTCCTGAGCCTCATGCTCCGGCGTGAACTCCGCGTCCTCGACGTCCGACTCGCTGTCCGCGCGCGCGGCCGCGCGTGCCTCTTCATCGCGCGCGGCCGCCTCCTCGTCACCCGGGCCCGCGGACCGCTCACGCTCCTCGTTCATCGCCCTGAAGAACGCGCCGAGCTGATCGAGCCCCTCGCGGATGCCCTTCTCCGCCGACGAGAGGAAGTCGTTGACCTGCTCCGCCGACTCGCCGGAGCGAAGACGTTCGGTAGCGTCCTCGAAATCGTGGCGCGCCTCCTCGGCGGCGTCGGAGAACGAGGTGCGCCCGGCGGCTACGTCGCCGAAGGTGCGCAAGCCGCGCGTAAGCTGCCAGAGCGCATCGCCGCCGCCGCCGGCGCCGCGGAGCTGTTCGCGGTACATCGAACCAAGCCCCGGCACCTCGCGCAGGATCCACGCGAGCACGCTGCGCAGATAGACGATCCGCTCGCGATCGTCCCTGCGCGTTCGACTGAGCTCGTCGACGACCGCCGTAGCGAGCATGCCGAGTAGCTCGTTCCTCTCGTCGCGCTCGAGATCGGCCTCCCGGAGATAGAGCTGGGCGCCGAGGTAGTTGCGGTCTGATATCAGGCGCGTGAGGTGCGCCCGCGGATTCGCTTCTCTCATCGTGGCTCCTTCGCCGACGTCGTCGCCGGCTATCGCGCTCGAACCGTCCCGAGTCCTTCGACCCGGACCGACTCGTCCGCGACCTCACCACCGTAGCTGACGTTGCCTACGCCGCGCAAGTAGCCGCTCAGCGTCCCGCCGGCCATGGTGATGCTCAGGTTGGAGGCGCCGTCGAGGTCGATGTTCGCGTCGAAGACCGCGGTGTCGGCGAAGTCGACGTTCGCCGCGCCGTCGACCTCGACCTCAAGGCGTCCGTATCGACCGCCGCTCGCCGTGATCGACGCGGCCCCGTCGACGTCGACGGCGAGGCCGTCGGATTCGACCTCGTCGAGACGCACCTCCGCACCGCCGTCGATCTCCAGTCGGTCGAGGCGGGGAAGCGAAACCGTCGCCTCGAGGGTACCGGCGACGGTTCGCATGCCCGGGGCGACGTCCAAGAGCAGCGCTCCGTCGCGAACCTCGACCCGCACGTCGCGGGCCGAGCGTTCGCTCACCCGCACCGCAACGTCGTATTCGCCCTCGCGGACCGTGATTCTCCATCCCCCGACCGACGAGATCGCGGAGAAACCGCTCGGGTCAGCGGGCAGATCCAGCGCTACCGTCGCGCCTGCGGCGGTGTCGCTGCCGGAGAGCCTGCGGGCGAATGACAAGCGCCCGGAGAAGGCCGAATCGATGCCCCCGATGAAGCGGACCACGACGACGGCGAGCACGATGATGACCGCCACAATGCCGAGCGTGGAAACGAGCCGTGTGCGTTTGTTCGGATCCATACAACCCCTTGCAACACCGGCAACGGTGGAAACCGTCACCCGGTTATGCGTACTCTACGTGGATGACTACTCCCGGCCGCCGCCGCGCATACACAGCGCTCGCGGCGCTGATCGTCGCAATCTCGCCGACGGCCGTGCGCGCGCAGCAGGCCGACCTCGCGGTCGGCCTCGTCCCACCCGACCGCATCCGGGTCTCCGAGCGCAGCAACCTCTCCACGCGCGAGAACGGTCGCTACACCGGGCTCCTCTCCCGACAGGTTACCGGATATCTCTCGCAAAGCGAAGCGCCCGTGTACCGGGGTCGCTTTTTCCTCTTCGAGCAGGTTCGGCGTGACATGCAACAGGTAGCGAGACCGGTGGACCGCTCGCTCGAGTCGACGGTCGAGATCTCGGCGACCACGCTCTTCGGCGGCGACGGGTCCTATCCCTCCATGGGCCATCTCCTGCAGTTCCCCGCCGAGCGTCTCGCTCCCGGAGCACGCTGGGACGCGCAGGCGTGGATCACCATCGACCCGCGTCGCGACGGACACCCCCTTCGGCTGCCGGTCGTCATCGACTACCGGTTCGCCGGCCGGGAGAGCTGGAGCGGCGCCCCGGCGCTCCGCGTCGAGGCGCGCTTCTCAACCCGCTATCCGCTTCCGCCGAACGACGATCCCGACGCGCCGGTCGTCGACTACACTGGCCCCATAGCCTCGGTCACCGGCAGCCATCGCGTCACGATCCTCCTGCCCGAATCGGGTCTCACAACCGGCGCCGGCCAGGTCGCGTTCCTACGCGACGAGCTCACCGAGGAGTACCGATTCGGCGACGGCACCACGCTCGTGCACGAGGGGCACACGCTCCTGTTCCTCTCGGGGCTGACGCTCGAGTCCCGACGGCGCGTCGCCGACGAGGTCCGCCAACGGATCGACGACGAGACGACCGGTATCCGCGTCGACGAGACCGACACGGGCGTGCGGCTCACCGTGAGCGCGCTTCGATTCCTGCCGGACCGGGCCGTCCTGCTTCCCGACGAGCGCGCACGACTCGACACCGTCGCCGCCGCGCTGGCCGAGGTCGAGCAGGCGCGGTTTCTCGTCGTGGGACACACCGCCGACGTAGGATCCGGGCAGAGCCAACGGCGGCTGTCGGTCGAACGGGCGCGCACGATCGCCGCCGAGCTCGCCGCGCGCGGCATCAGCCCGGATCGCATCGACATGGAAGGACGCGGCGGCAGCGAGCCCGTCGCGACGAACGAGACCGAGGCAGGACGCGCACAGAACAGGCGCGTGGAGGTCTACGTCCTCGAGGAGTAAGGCCGGCGCCCGACCGTGACAGAGCCTCGCGACGCGGCGGTCCGGACTCGTTCCGGCGAATCGCGCGGCTACAGCTGCCCGCTATACAGCTTGAACAGCGCCTGCGTGCCGTCGTTCTCGCCACCGGCTTCGGCGAGCTCGACGTAGAGCCTGCGCGCGAGCGCAAGACCGGGCAGATCGAGGTTCATCGCCTCGGCGCTCTCGATCGCGATATTGAGATCCTTGATGAAGTGCTTCACGTAGAAGCCCGGCGCGAAGTTACCGCCGATCATGCGTGGCGCGAGATTGCTCAGGCTCCACGAGCCGGCGGCGCCGGAGGCGATGCTCTCCAGTACCGTCTCCGGGTCGAGGCCGGACGCCTTCGCGTACGCCATGGACTCGCAGACCCCCAGCATCCCGGCGGCGATCGCGATCTGATTGCACATCTTGGTGTGCTGACCGCTCCCCGCCGGGCCCTGAAGCACGATGTTCGCGCCCATGAGGTCGAAGAGCGGCTTCACGGTGTCGTAGGCGGTCTGCGGCCCACCTACCATGATCGACAGGCGCGCCTCTCGCGCGCCCACGTCGCCGCCCGAGACCGGCGCGTCGAGCGCCTGCATGCCCTTCTCGACGGCGGTTTCCGCGATCCGAACCGCGAGCTCGGGACGGGAGGTGGTCATGTCCACGAGGATCGATCCCTCCGCGGCACGGTCGAGGATGCCGGCGTCGCCGAAGTAGACTTCCTCGACGTCCTGCGGAAAGCCGACGATCGTAAAGACGACCTCGGCGTTCTTCGCCGCCTCGCCGGGTGAATCGGCCCACACCGCCCCACCGTCAACAAGCTCCTGCGCCTTGCTCTTCGTTCGATTGTATACGGTCAGATCGTGCCCGGCGGAGAGCAGGTGCCCCGCCATGCTCTTGCCCATGACTCCGGTGCCGATAAACGCGATCTTCATATGCATATCCTCCCTGACGGTTCGCAGCGAAATCGTACCAGAGGCGCCTCACGACTACAAGAACGCCGCGAGCGGAATCACCGGTCCTGCACCGCGGCTGCCGGCGAGCCGGCGAGGAGCTTGATTCGCGCGAAGATGTAATCGAGGCTGTCGCCCTTGATCTCGACCCGGTGGAAATCGGTACCGGGCAGCTGCTCGGTGTCGTAGTTCGCGTAGCGCAGGTACTTGTCGCTGCGACGATCATCGAACCAATGCACGAGAGAGATTCTTCCTTCACCGAGCTCGAGACAGGTCATCCCACGCTTCCCGATGACGGTCCCGGAGTTGAACATGCACGGCACGACGAGGTTCGCGTTGTACAGGCTCGCGACGGTCGCACTGGGGTCGTCGTCGAGGTCGATCCCCTCGAGCTCGTTGCGGTAGTTCGCGATCGCACGCTCGATTTTCGTCTGTTTCTTCGGACTGGCCTTCGGGTACTTGCGGCAGAGTCGCTCGACCTCGAACTTGATCGAATCGACCTTACTCATTGACTCGAACAGCGGCCGATGCGTATGACCGATAATCGACAGCACCTTGTTCCGGGAGGCGAACTCGTAGACGCGCTCCTCGGTGCGGAACCGCTTCAGGCTGTCGTGGGCGACCGAGTAGTTCTTGATCTTCAGCGGGTTCGCGAAGTAGCGCAGCCCGAATCCGACGAGCCGGTTGTACTTCTCGAACCTGACCGAGGTCTGATGACCGTGGAAGACGAAGACGGAGTTGCCGTGGTACGAGAACCGCAGCGCGTCCCGGACGAAGAAGGGATGGTCGGTTCGGTCCATGAGATCCAGGTCGTGGTTTCCAACGAGCCTGAAGAGCCGATCGTCGCGTTCGAAGCGGTCGAAAAGGTCGTAGATGGGCTGCCACGCGCGCAGAACATCGGCGAGGCGGAAGCGCTGCAGCTCCTCGACATCGCCGTTGAGAATCAGATTGTGGTCGCCTGAAAGGTAATAGTCGTGCAGCACACGGAAAAACATCTCCGAATTGGGTTTGAAGTCGTCGGTTCGGCCTCCGTTACCCAGGTGCAGATCGCTGAAAATGACGATCCGCTCGTCAGGAGCCAGCGTCAGCACCGGTGTAGCGTCGTAGAGACCCGTGAGGTTATCAAGACTGAACTCGTGCCTCGCCATGGTTTCTGTCTTCAGTATACCCACGCTGACACGCGTCCGTTAGACCAGTGTGAGCATCGCGGGGCTGTGCCCTGCGGTGGCTCGCGGAGCGCCCGCGAGCACTCCTGCATGGCGCGCATCCACAGGGAGTAGCGCGCCCGATGATACTGGAAGCGCCGCGGCGGTTGTTGGAGCCGATAGCGATACCGCCTCCGCGTGAACTCGAGCGATTTGTCGTTCTGCATACTACAGGCGTGGACGAAATCGAGACACGGTATACGCCTACTTGATCTTCTTGCGCAACTTCCTCAGCGACGTGTTCCGGCCGTTGCCGCTTACCTCACTCGTATCACCGGTCGAGTCGGACCCGGGCCGCCCGGCGCGTCGAGAGACGACGAGCAGAAAGAGCGCTCCGCCGACGATCATCGCCAGGCTGTAGAGCTGGCTCGGGATGAGGTTGAGCGGCGACTGGACGAAGTGTACCGGCAGCCCCGTGTCCACGAGGCGAACGGCGAAGTCGGAAGCGGATATGGGCATCCGGAAGTAATCGATGACGTAGCGAAAGAGCCCGTACGCGATGATGTAGGACCCCACGATGAAGCCGTTGTACGGTTTGTGTTTGCGCAGGACGAACCAGATGATGAGCCACAGGAGAACACCCTCGGCAAAAGCCTCGTAGAGCTGCGTCGGATGGCGCGGCAGGTTTACCAGCGCGTCCGCGCCTCCGGCCTCAATACCGACCTCCGCCGCCCACTCCTGCACCCACTCTTCGCTACCCCGAAAGCGGCGCGCGTTGGGAAAGAGTACGCCCCACGGAGCTGTCGTCACGCGACCGTAGAGCTCACCATTGATGAAGTTGCCCAGCCGGCCGAAGGTATAGCCGAGCGGAATGCCGCCTGCGAGCATATCGCCCCAGTCCAGCATGTCGATCTTCTTCGCTCGCGCGTAGATCACGAACCCCGCGATCGCGCCGACGAGCCCGCCGTAGTAGTTCATGCCCTGCAGGCCCACGAACCGTCCGTCGCGGAACGGCCAGAAGATGAGCCACGGTCGCCGAAGATAGATCCCGGTGGGATCGAAGAACAGCGCCGAAAAGAGTCTGGCGCCGATCAGCAGGCCGATGATGCCCCAGAAGAAGAAGTTCACGATCGTGTCCTGGTCGGTATCGAGTTTGCGCTGCTTCACCTGAACCATGAACAGCACGTACGTGACCGCGAAAGCGATCAGGTACATCAGGCCGTACCATCGGAACGGGAGTCCGGGAATGATCTCAGCACGCAGCCAATCGGGGAATGTCAGATACATCAACACGACGAAACACCTCTTTGCCGAAGAGTATAGTAGCTGTGGACCCCGACGGCTACCGGCCATGAGCCCCGAGCCGTCGCGCGCGCCCGGCCGCGCCGACCGCGGCACGCGCCTTTACGCCGTGGGCACCGGTTGGTATCCTCGGTTCAGCGCATCAGCGGGGAGGCGTCTTGGCAATATCGAGTCCGCGGTCGACAGTACGACTGAACAACGGTATACGCATGCCGATGTTCGGCCTCGGCTGTACCCAGCCGGGCGAGGAAGACGACACACGGAACGCGGTGATCGCGGCGTTGGAGAACGGCTACCGTCTCATCGACACCGCGAGCGTCTACGAGAACGAGGCGGACGTCGGCCACGGACTACGCGCTGCCGCGATCCCGCGCAACGACGTCTTCCTCGCCACGAAGGTGTGGAACTCCGATCTGGGCTACGACCGGACGCTGGCGGCCTTCGATCGGTCGCTCCAGTTGCTGCAAGTGGAGTACATCGACCTCTATATGATTCACTTCCCGCTGATCAGGCTGCGCCGCGAGAGCTGGCGCGCGCTCGGAAAGCTCTACGAGGACGGTCGCTGCCGGGCGATCGGTGTGAGCAACTTCGCGATCAGACACATCGAGGAGATCGTAGACGAGACCGGCGTACTCCCCGCGGTCAACCAGGTGGAGTTCAACCCCTTTCTCAACCAACGCCGTCTCCACGAGTGGTGCCGCCGGAAGGAGATACTCGTCCAGACGCACACCCCCGTCTCGAAGCAGACGCGCCGCCGGGAACGACGGTTGAGCGAGCTCGCCGGACCGTACGGCAAGAGCCCGGCCCAACTGCTGCTCCGCTGGGCGCTCCAGAAGGGTGTCGGGGTGCTCGTCAGGTCGCTCGACCCGCAGGAGATCGCCGACCAGGCAGACATCTTCGACTTCGAGATTTCGCTCCGCGACGTGGACGCGATGGACTCGCTTCACGAGAACCTCCGAGTCGGCTGGGACCCGAGCAGCGCGCCCTGACCGACTGAGACCGCGGGCGGGGCAGGCCTCATCGTTGCCGCCTTTTCTCCCGACAATCTAGGTGGAGACGCTCATGGACCAGATAACCCGCGACACGTGCGGCGCGTGCGGCGCCGCATTGCTCCTTCCCGCCCGCGGCGATCACGCCTCCACCACCGTCCGCGAGCACGACAAGGAGTTCACGCTGCGACACTGTCCGCGGTGTGGTACACTCCTTGTACGGGTGCGACAGACCCCGATGCACGCGAGGTAGTCCACGGCGCAATGAGCACACAGCCGGACTTCGTCAGTTTCGATTCCCGAGGCCGGGACGAGCTTCTCTCCCAGATAGGCAGCTTCTCGCCGACCGAGCGGGAGCTCTTTCACCGCCTCTGCGACACGTGGTCGCCCCGCATCGATGCAAAACGCTTCATCAGAAGCGCAGAAGGGAGTCCCGAGCAGGAGCAGACGGCGCTCGAACGCCTGATGGCGAAGCTTCGCGGCGCGGAGATCGGCTACCTCACAACGACTGCGGATAGCGGCGAGCCCGAACCCGACCAGATCATCCTCACGAGCGCCGGGAGTCCCGACTTCTGGGCCGCGCTCGTTGACGAGGTCGTTCGCGAGATTCTCGCGGCCGACTTCCGCGTCCTTCCGTCGCAGGAGCGAATGCGCGAGCGCAACGCGCTGCCTCCCGACTACCACGTCGTAGAGGCGGACTCGTCCCAGCTCGCCGCTGCGTACGCGGGAGGCGCACAGACCGGAACGATCTATCGCCTCAGGCTCATGGACGAGTTCCGCGTCGTCTTCACCGCCGCCACGGCGAAGCCGCTCGTCCTGCGGGCGATCCAGGTGCTCAAGCGCGATCTCGCCGAACGCGGCGTGCTCGAGGAGGTCGCCCGGATCAAAGACACCAGCATCATGGAGATCCGCCAACGGCTCGAGAGCAAGGCGCCCGACGTATGGCACGACCTCGCCCGGACGATCGTCAGAGAGCGGGCAACGATCGCCTTCCGCAAGAATTTCGAGGAGAACGACGAGATCTTCCAGCTCGCCTACCTCGTCATGGTATTCGTCGACGCCCGAATCGGGGAGGCGAGACAGCAGAAGGAGAGCGACGAGGTCGTCGCAGAAGAGATCGAGACGCTGGCGCGCAGAGTCCGCGAAGCACCGGCGGGCCTCATGCCGCAGGAAGAGTTCTCGAGTCTCGTCGACGAGGCGCAGACCCGGCTCGGCGCGGCTTCGACGCGCTTCTCGAGGCGGCTGAACGACGAGCTACTCACTCCCCGTCCCCGTCGCAGGCTGCCTGCGGTCCTCTATATCCACGGGCTCTACATCCACGCGGATCGCGTTCGCGGCTCGTTCGAACAGGCCCGCGAGGAGATGAGCCGTCGGCTCACCAGCGAGTACACCGAGATCATGGAGGCCTTCCTTCGCGGACGCTCCCCGGACATCGGCGAGGTCTTCGGCTCACGCGAGAGGTTCAACGAAGACATCGCGCGGCGCGTCGAGCGCCAGCACCCGCTGCTCGGCGAGTTTCTCGCGCGCCCGCAGCTGATCGCGGAGGCGATCATCCACGAGGCAAAACGAAAGCGCGAGGGCGTGTCGACCGAAGAGCTGAAGAGCGTGCTGACGCCGTACTTCGACGTCGACACCTCACAATTGCGGCCGTTCAACGAGCTCTTCGGGCTGAGCCTCGTCGCGATCTTCGACGACGCCTTCGCGCAAACGAGCGTCTTCCGTCAGATTCTGCTCAGGCTCTCCGGGAGACACGAGAGCCTGCGCGCGACCTACACGCGCCGATTCGGCCCGCGCGGTGCAACACGCCTCTCCTACGCGGACGAGCGCCCGGCGCACCGCGGCACCGGAGGCGGTCGCGAGGCGTCGCCGCCGGAAGACGAGGTGGGCATCCGGTCCCGCGGAACCGGCAATCGATCGCACAGGGCCAAGACCGTCAGCCGGCGCCGCCACCGCCCCGCGCCCGGGCCGGCAAAACCCAAGCCCAAGAGCCGCGAGCAGATCGACCGGATCTGGAGCGAGTTCGACAAGGCGCTTCACACCAAACCGTCAGAAAAGGATCCGTCGTAGGCTCTTTCGTACCACGTGCGCGCAGTTGTGCCCGGGCGCTCCGAAGATTCCGCCCCCGGGATGCGTACTCGCGCTGGCGAGGAAGAGGTTCGGGAGTGGCGTGGCGTACCGGGAGAGCTCGGGAAGCGGGCGAAACATGAACATCTGGTCGATCACCATCTCCACGTGCATGACGTTTGCGTTCGGCATGTTATGCTTCTCGCTGATCACCTTGGGCGTCTGGATGTACATGTCGATGAGGCTCTCGCTCGTGCCCGGCGCGAACCGGTCGATCACGTCGAAGAGCTTCTTCGCCTCGCGTTCGGCGATCTCGTCCCAGTCGCCGCCGTCGCGCAGCTTGTACGGGTAGTACTGACCCCAGAGAAAGAGCGTGTGCTTACCTTCCGGAGCGAGACTACCGTCTACGGCGCTGAAGGTCATCGCGACGACCGCAGGGTCGCGTGACGGTTGGCCGCGCAGGTAATCGGCGTACGCGTCGTTGAGGTACTGCGTGGTCGGCGAGAGCAGCTGCAGGCCGCGCAGGACCTCGTCGTTCGACGCGTCGTTGAGATTGTATCGAGGAAGCCGTTCCATCGCGGCGCGGACGACCATCCCGAACCCGTTGCCCACGTGAATGCGCTCAATCCGCGAACGCAGGCCGGAGGGGGTCCACTTCGCCAGCAGGTCGAGGAAGGTAACCCATACGTGAGCGTTCGAGATGACCCGCTTCGCGGTGAAGGTGTCGCCGCCGACGGTGCGCGCGCCGACCGCCCGGCCGTCCTCCACGAGGATCTCGTCGACCTCGTGATCGGCCAGCACCTCGCCGCCGTGATCGCGAATGCAGGCGGCGAGCGCCTGGGTGAGCATTCCGGATCCGCCGCGCGGCCTGGCCGGTCCGTGCTTGTGGATGACCGAATGCCAGCCTATGAACTCCGCGCTCGCCGCGTCGATGGGCGGAGGTCCGCTCTGCGCGCCCCACCAGGCGAGCGCCGCCTTCGTCCGCTCGTCCTCGAACGTCTCGTCGATGAGCCGACCGTAGCTGACGAACAGCTTGCGCAGCAGATCGTTGCGTTCCCGCTTCGTGTCGCTGAGTTTACGGAGCAGGACCGTCGAGCCGAAGTTGCGCATGGACGGCGTCTTGAGAAAGACCTTGAAGATCGCCTCGTTGAGCGGCTGCCAGCGTTGGATGAACCGATAGTAGGCGTCCGCATCGTGCTCGCTGATGCGGGCGATGCTCTCGCAGGTACGGTCGAGATCGCGGTAGAAGCTGATCGAGCTCCCGTCGTCGAACGGCGCGGTCATGAACGGGTCGAGCGGGATGTACTCGAGCCCGTACTCTCCCAGCTCGAGGTCGCTGATGATGGGCGTATGATGGATCATGAAGTGGGCCGACCCGCCGACGTCGAGCTTGAACCCGCCGAACATATCCTCGGTGCAAACCGCTCCGCCGATCGTCGAGCGCCGTTCGAGAACCGTAACCTTGTATCCCCATTTCGCAAGATAGGCGCCCGCAACGAGCCCGTTGTGACCGCTACCGACTATCAGTACATCGCTGTCCATGGACCAGAAATACCACGCGCGGCGCCGATAGGCAAACGCACCCGCGCGGTTGAGCCTCGAAACCGCCCTTACTATTGTAGAGGCTATGCTCGACTGGTTGATCGTCGGCGGGGGGATCCACGGAACCTTCCTCGCACACACGCTCGTCCACCACGGGTACGCGCTCCCGGCGCGAACGCGCATCCTCGACCCCAACGGCCGGCTCCTCGCCGCGTGGAAGCGCCGGGCACAAGGTTGCGGGATGCGCTACCTCCGGTCGCCGGCCGCGCACGCGCTCGTGCCCGATTTCACGGCGCTCCTCGCCTGGGCGCAGCAGCACGGCTACGATCGCCACCAGCACACCATCCCCCCGTACGCACGACCGTCGGTCGAGCTGTTCAACGCGCACGCCGACGATGTCGTGACGCAGGAAGGACTCGCCGCGCTGCATCTTCGCGGACGGGCGGCGGGGATCGTCCGCCTCGAAAACGGGTGGCGCGTGACGACCGACGGAGCAGCGGAGATCAACGCGAGGCGCGTCGTGCTCGCCCCCGGGCGTGCCCCCGGACCGCTCGTGCCGTGGTGGGCATCCGCCGGCGACCCCGCAACCGTCCACGTATTCGACGAGCGTTTCGATCGGCGCGCCCTCGAAACCGCCGCACAGCCGGTCATCGTGGGAGGCGGCGCCACCGCAGCGCATCTCGCGCTGCACGCCGCAGATCTCGGGCGACGCCCACGGCTCATCGTCCGCGAGAAGACCCGCGTGCACCAGTTCGACTCCGATCCCTGCTTCATCGGGCCGGCGTGCATGGAACGCTTCCTCGCCGACGAGGACCCCGACCGCAGACGAGAGCTGCTCACCGAGGCGCGCAACCCCGGATCGGTGCCCCCGGAGCTCGCCGGGCGGATCGAGGAGGCGCGCCGCCGGGGGCGGCTCGAGCTCGTGACCGACGAGGTCGTCGAGACGGTGCGTTTCGACTCGCAGACGATCGTTCTCTGCGGGCGACGCGGAAGGTGGTCCACGGACCTCGTCGTGCTCGCGACCGGGTTCGCCCCCGGACCGCCGGGAGGCTCGCTGCGCGCGGCGCTCGCTTCCGGCGAGGCGACCGGCTCGCCGCTCCCGGTGGACACGGAGGGCTTTCCGATTCCATCGGCATCGCTTGAATGGGATCGGGGACTCTACGTCACCGGGGCGCTCGCCGAACAGGAGCTCGGCCCTGCTGCCGGCAACATCGTCGGTGCGCACAACGCGGCGAAGCGCATGATCGCCCATCTCAGCGGCCGGCCGCGGCGGGTACCCGGTGCGTGGCGAAGCTACGCGCCGGCGGACGCTTCGAGCTCCTCCGGCTCGAGCTGATACTCGAGGATGCTCGAGCGAATGCTCTCGAACACGAGCGGGAAGACGACGTTGAAGAAGTACGCGCGCTGCACCATCTGTTTGCGGCTCGCCTCGTACTGCGCCCTGATTTCGTGCTCACGCCGGGACATGTACGCCTCGTACGTCGTGAACTCCTCCGAGCCGTCTTCCCCGGAGGTGCGCTGCTTGACGATGTCCTGAAATCGACCCAGGCGGTCGAGGATGTGGTAGAGCGAGAAGTGCGTGTCGACGTGCTCGGTGATCTTCTCGATGTTCCCGTCGAACTGTCTGTGGATCTCCTGGAGCTGCAGCGGATACATGGTCTCGAGCATATAGTGCTTGCGCAGCACGACGCCCGCAGCGCGAAAGGAATCCTCGACCGCGTTGATGACGTACGGGTTACCCCGGTAGTACTCGAGCAGCTTGAGGATGCGCCCGGCGGCGCTGGGTCCCATCGCGAGCAGGTCGCTGACCTGCTGCGCGATCGATTCGGGGAGGTTCGGTGTGACCTGGACGCTGTAGGTCTCGAACGTCGCACCCCGCTTGTCCTTGAGCAGGACCTCGCTGTACTTGAACAGGTCGTCTCTGGTGATCTCTCGGTAGTAACTGCCGAGCACGAGCGCCTCGCGCAGGAAGCGCCGGTAGTACTCGTCGGCGACCCTGGTCTCGACGAGCTTGTCGTAGAGCGACTTGCTGATCCGCAGCCCGCCGATGGGCGCGGTCGACTCCATCCGTTTCGCGTCGATGACCGCGTTTCCCACCACGTCCCACTGCTTCGCACCGTCGGGCCCGAAGTTCCCGATCGTGACGTGACCGATGTTCGCGCCGATGCGGATCCGGATCTGGAAGACGGCGTTGATGGTCTTCGCGAGCTCGGAATCGCGCAGGTTCGAGATGATGCCGAAGGCCTTGCGCAGCGCTGCCTGAGCGTCGTCGCTTGCGCCCTCGAGGAGGAACTTCTGGTCCGCCTGGTTGAACCGCGAGCAAACGCGCTGCATCTCCACGCACGTATAGAAGAGCTCCTTCGCAATGTAGCGCTCGGCCTCCTCGTCGCTCATCGCCTTCACCCGCCGGTCGATGTTGCCGCCGTAGTGGAACATCAGGCTGTCGCCTTCGATCTTGTTCAGGTAGCCGCCGTGCCGCTTGAGCACGCCCGCGAACGCGGTGTAGAGCCCGTTGAGGACGTCCTGGTTCTCCTGAGGACTGAGAAACTGCGACAAGTAGCTGTAATCGGCGATGTCGATGAACCCGACCCCCACGAGCATGACCTCGCTCGACGCGGGAATCCCGCCCATCTCCATGATCGCGTCGACGAGTTGGGTGGGAAGATAGTACTTGCGGATTTCCTCGCGCAGCTCTTCGGGGTCAACGTGGGTATCGCTCTCGTCGAACTCATCCTCCGGTTCGAGACCCTCGGCCTCCAGCTCCGGCAGATCGTCCTCTCTGTCCATGCTCACCTCATGACCAACGATGTCAGTGTATTCGTGACGGCGACCGCTTTCAACGGCTCTCTTCCTCGACCGAGTCGCGCTCCAGCGGGCCATGCGCGAGCGGGCCATGCGCAAGCATGGCCAGGAATTGCTCCTCGTCGATGATCGGGATTCCGAGCTTTCTCGCCTTCCGGTTCTTGCTGCTGCCCGACTCCGGATCGTTCGTCACCAGATAGCTCAGGCCCTTCGTGATCGTGCTCGTGACCGTCCCGCCGGCGTCGCGAACGCGGCCCTGCGCCGCGCTCCGCGTCATGGTGGCAAGCGAGCCGGTGAAGCAGAAGCTCAACCCCCGGAACGGACCGCCGGCCGGCTCGGCGATCGCCACCCGGCCCGTCGCGAGCACCGCGTCCATCCGGTGGCGCAGATCGCTCAGGCCGTCGACGATCGTCCGCGCGGTCACCTCGCCGATTCCGGGAACCTCGGCGAGCTGCTCGGCGTTCGCCTCGCGCAGCTTCTCGAGCGTGTCGTACCCGGCCGCCACCGCCTTGTCCATGATGAGCGTTCCCACCCCTTCGATGTTGAATCCCGCGACGAAGCGTGAGAGCGGTACGGTCCGTGCCACCGAGAGGTTGCGCAGGATCTTCTTCGCGAGCGTCGCGCCCATGCGCTCGTGCGCGGTGAGATCTTCAACCTCGAGCGTGTAGAGGTCGGCGATCTCGGTGACGCGGCCCGACTCGAAGAGCTTCGTGAGGATCGCGTCGCCGAAGTCGCGCACGTCGAGAACGTCGAGCCACTTGCGGATCCGGAAGTACGAGCGTTTCGGGCACGCCTGGTTCGGGCAGTACAGCCGCGTTCCCTCGTCGACGAGCTCGCTACCGCACCGCTCGCAGGCGCGAGGCAGCTCGATGTGAGGCGCATCCGGCGGATTCTCGAGCACTCGCTCGATCTTGGGGATGATCTCACCGCGCTTCGTCACCGCAACCCGCGAGCCGAGTCGGAGATCCATCTCGCGGATGAGGCGCGGATTCACGAGGTTGGCACGCCTTACGGTCGTGCCGGCGAGCCGAACCGGATCGATCACGCCGATGGGCGTGTAGAGGCTCCCCGACGGGTTCCAGATCACCTCGCGCAGCGTGCTCGCCGCCTCCTCGAGCTCGAACTTGAACGCGATCTGTCGCTCGGGCCGCGCACGGCGCATATCGTCGGGATCGATCTCCTGGCCCTTCACGACGAGGCCGTCGATGTCGAACGGCATCGACGCGCGTTCGTCGGCGACGCGGGTGCGATACTCGACGATCGCCTCGGGATCGTCGAACTTCGCGTACGGGACCACGCGAAACCCGTTTCCGGCGAGCCAGAGGAGCTTGTCCTCTTCGCGGACGAAGAAGTCGTCTCGCGTGGATTCCCACGCGTCGTAGCAGACGATCTCGAGGTCGCCCGCGCCGACACCGTCCTTGCGTTTCATCAGTCCATTCGCCGCGTTGCGCGGGTTCGCCTTGTCGCCGTACTTCTCCAGGTGCAACTCTCGGTTCAGCAGCACCTCGCCGCGCACGGCTCCGGTGAAACCGTCCGGTAGCGACTCCACGAGACCCCGCATTCGCCGCACGTTGGGGGTGATGTCGTCGCCGACCGCGCCATCTCCGCGGGTCACGCCGCAGCGGAACGAACCGGCCTCGTACTGCAGCTCGATGCTCGCCCCGTCCATCTTCAGCTGGACGATGTACTCGCCGTGACCCACCCGCTGCGCCCAGCGCAGGAAGGCCTCCGGATCGGCCGCCTTGTCCTGGCTGCCCATGGGGATCACATGCCGACGCTTTGGATACCCGTCCGCACTGTCTGCACCGACCCGCTCGAGGAGCGCGTTCGACGGGTCGAGCCGGCGCAGCTCGTCCCACAGGAGATCGAACTCGGCGTCGGAGATCTCCGGCTCGCCGTTGTAGTAGAGCTGCTGGTGACGCACGATGAGCTGTTCGAGCTCGTTGACGCGATCTGCCATACGCCTAATATAGCCGGGATGAAGCACGCCAGACTATTCATTGCGGTGCGGCCCTCCGATGACGCGCTCGCCGAGGTCAGGGCAGCGCGCGAGGCGCTGCGCGAGCGGCTCGGCGACGAAGCGGTGCGCTGGGTGCGCGACGAGAACCTCCACGTCACCCTTGAGTTCCTCGGTGCGACCGATCCGACGCGGATCGACGACCTGGTGGGCGCGATGCGCCACGCGGCGTCGAGCACCGATGGTCCCATCGGCCTCGATCTCGCGGCCCCCGGAGCCTTTCCCGACGTCCGCCGCCCTCGCACCCTGTGGATCAGCGTCACCGATCCGAACCGCGAGCTCGCGCGCCTGGAGGCCGAGCTGCGCCACGGTCTCACCGAGCAGGGGTACGAGCTGGACGCGAGGCCCTTCCGACCGCACATCACGATCGGCTACGTCCGCAAGCGCGCCGGCGCGGCACAGCGTCGGGGGATAGGCGATGCGATCCGCGAGGCGGACGTGCGACGGCGAGCCTTCCGCGCGAGCGCGCTTCTGCTCGTCGAGAGCGTCCCCGGGCCGGGCGGCTCCCGCTACACCGATCTGAGGACCGTAGCGCTCGCGCGATGAGTCGCGCGCGGTTCATCGGCGCATCGACGCGGCGACCAGCGCCAACCTCGACGCGGGCCCGGGCAGCACGCGCGCCCGGGCACCTCGCCACCGGCGCGGCCGGCTTCTGCGTCACCGACGGCAGCTGCGCTCGGCCGGTGCCCTCACGAGGAGTACGTGACCCGAAGCGTTCGGATCCGGTACGGCGAGAAACCGAGTCGAACCTCCGAGCGGTAGCCGTCTGCGCCGGCCTTCCGGACGCCGCGGAGCTTTCTCGGCGCCTCTTCCACGAGATTCACCTCCTCGACGGACGCCACCGGCCGTCGGAAACGCAGGACCACGTCGTGGTCGGTGCCGCGGGTCTCGTAGAGCCGAAGCACGACGCCCCCGCCATCTTCGGCCGGCTTTACCGCTTCGAGCTTCACGACGCCCCCTGCGACGTCGAACTCGCTCACCGGTGCACCGGCGCGCGAGGCCGGGCGAACGAGCACCGGTGAGTTGAGCTCGTGCGCGCGCTCGAGCAGATCGCTCCCCTCCCACGTGCCGGCGTGCGGGTAGTAGCCGAACGTGAACTCGTGCTCGCCCAGATCGGCCTCCGGGTCGGGATCCCTGGGGCTGCGCAGCAGCGTGAGCTCCATGATCCCGTCGCGCAGGTAGTGGCCGTACTTCGAGTCGTTCACGAGGCCGACCCCGTAGTCCGGCTGCGAGAGGTCGGCGAATCGCTGCCCGGCAACCTCGAACTTCGCCGCATCCGCGAGTGTGTTCGCGTGCGCGGGCCGGCGCACCGTGCCGTACTGGATCTCGTAGCTCGCCTCCGCGGCGAGCACCGCAGGAACCGCCTGTACGCGCAGCTGCATGCGGGATTCTCTCCAGTCCACGCGGTTCTCGACGCGCACGAGTCGGGACTCCGCCTCGAGGACGATACGCTGGCGTACCGTCGAGCTGCCCACGGTCAGCACCTGCTCGACGACGGCCCGCAGCGGCCCGCTCTCCAGCAGACGCCGGTCGGTGAGAACCGCCTGCTCCGGTTCGGTCTCGCGATAGTAGTGGCTGATGTCCCACGCGTCCCAGCTGTACGGCAGGTCCTCCCAGAGCAGCAGCCGGTTCGCTCCGTCGGCGAGCGCCTCGCGTCGGTGCTCCTTGTCGTAGATCGAGTCGATCGTCCCGTCACCGGCAAGATCGACGCGCACGAACGCGTTCTCGAGCCTCGTCTCCGAACCGGCAACCGGAGTGAGCCGCGCACGCGACCAACGGCCTGCTTCCGGCGTCGAGTCCTCCCGCGGCAGATCCGGCGTCTCCGACGCGGTCGCGTCCACGGTGGCACCGCCGGGCGCCTCGTCGTGCCCGGCCATGCTGATCGAGGTCCAACCCATCGGAGGAACGCTCACCGGAACGAGCAGGCCGTCGGCTACGCGTTGAACGACGAGCGGCCCGCCGTCGGCGTCTCGAACAACCGGCGTCGAGCTCTCCGTCCACGGCACGGGCACGAGCGCCCCACGCTCCCACGACAGCGTGTTGTGGACGACGAACGCTCGTGCGTTGCGCGGGGCGCGCCCGTGCAGCTTCGCGAGACTCGCGTCGATCAGACGCCCGAGCTCCTCGAGATTCCGCTCGCTCTCCTCGCGCGCGGTAGCGTACACTTCGCCGATCGAGCTTCCCGGCAGGATGTCGTGGAACTGGTTGAGCAGCGTGTTCTTCCATATCCGCTCGATCGGTTCGCGCTGGTCGACGCCCGCCGCGGTAGCGAGGTACTCGGCGTCGCGCAACGTCAGCTCGAGCCTGCGGTTCAGCCGTTTGATCGCCGCCTGCGTCGTGTACGTGCCCCGGTGCAGCTCGAGGTAGAGCTCGCCGCGCCACAGCGGCAGCCGATCGGCGGGGACGTTCGCGATGCGCGCGAAGAACCGTTCGGCCGGCGCCATCTTCACGCGCGGGATACCCTCGGTGTTCGCCGCACGCCGCGCGAACTCGACGTGCTTGCGCGACGGACCGCCGCCGCCGTCCCCGATGCCGTAGAGGTTGAGCCAGTCGTCGCTGACATCGGCCTGTGCGAACCGATGCTCTGCTGCGATGAGCTCCTGCGCGGTATTCTCCGCGTTGTACGTGTTCGTCGGCAGGAAGTGCGTGCGCACGCGCGTGCCGTCGATCCCTTCCCACTCGAAGGTGTGGTGCGGGAAAGTCGTGCTCTCGTTCCACGAGATCTTCTGGGTCATGAACGAGTCGACGCCGGAGAGCCTCAGAAGCTGCGGAAGCGCCGCCGAATACCCGAAGACGTCGGGCAGCCACAGGTTGGTGACGCGCTTGCCGAACTCCTCCTCGAAGAACCGGATGCCGTAGAGGAGCTGGCGCGCCAGCGCCTCGCCGCCGGGGACGTTCATGTCGGGCTCGACCCACATCGCGCCCTGACACTCCCAGCGTCCCTCGGCGACCGCCGCGCGGATCTGCTCGTAGAGCTTCGGATAGTCCTCCTTGACCCAGGCGAGCGCCTGCGGCTGAGAGGAGCCGAAAACGTAGTCGGGGTACTCCTCGAGCAGCCGGAGCGCGGTGGCGAAGGTGCGGCCTGCCTTCCGCCTGGTCTCGCGGACCGGCCACAACCACCCGAGGTCGAGGTGCGCGTGTCCGACCGACCACGCGGTCGTCGCGCTCGGTACCGCCTTCGCCTTGAGCAACGCCGCGCAGATCGCGCGCACCTCGGCGGCGCCCGCGCCGTTCGCCCACGCGTTCGCCGCACGGTTGAGCCCGTCGAGCAGCCTGCGCGCGCGCACGCTCTCGGCGGGCAACGAGGTCGCCAGATCGAAGAGGAACTCGAGGTCGATCCCCAATTGCCACATCTCGCGATCGAAGACCGCGAGCTCTGCCTGCGCGAAGACGAACTCGTGATGCCCGTGGTACCCGAAGAGCGCGTTAGCGCCGGCCTCGATGAGCAGGTCGACCGGATCGCCGCCACGCGCCTTCTTCGCGATCATCACTCGGCGCTTGCCCGTGCCGTGGCGTCGACCCGTCCGCGGCACGTCGGTGAGGCCCTGCCAGGGCGTGCCGTCTACGAAGACGCACCCCTCGCTTCCCAGATCGACGAGCGCCACGACCTCTTCGCCGGCGAACGATTCAGGGACCGCCCCGGTGAGCCGGAACCACGCGCTGCCCCACAGCTCGCCCCAGCGGGTGCCGGGGGAGATCGCCTTCCACTTCCGACCGGCGAGCCCGTCCATGGGGATCGGCTTCCGCCGGTCGTACGTGTACCTCGCCTCGAGCGGCGCTCGCTCGCGATAGCGAAGCTCCTGAACCCTCTGGACGAACTGCTCGATTCGACGCCGGTAGATCGTGGTATTCTGCATGGTGGTACTCCTTGAGGATATGTGGTCGCCGTAGCTCAGTCGCCGGCCCGGTAGAGCGGATGGACGTGTCGCCGGTAGGCCTCGTACTGCTCGCCGGCGTGGTAGGAGGAACGAACGAGCGGGCCCGCCTCGCAGTGACGGAAGCCCTTCTCCCTCGCCCGTTCGGCGAGCTCGGCGAACTCCTCGGGCGTCCAGTACTTCTGTACGGGAAGGTGCGTGCGCGTAGGCTGCAGGTACTGCCCCAGATTGAGAAGCGATACGCTGTTCGCCAGGAGGTCGTCCATCGCCTCGAGCACCTCCTCGCGCGTCTCGCCGAGGCCCAGCATCAGGCTCGACTTCGTAACCGAGTCCGGGTCGATCTCCTTCGCGAGTCGGAGAAACTCGAGCGAGCGCTCGTAGGTCGATCGTGACCGCACCCGCGGGGTGAGACGGCGCACCGTTTCCAGATTGTGGCTCATGATCTCGGGGTGACTCTCGCACGCGATCCGGATACTCGCTTCGTCGCCCATGAGGTCCGACGAGAGCACTTCGACGGTCGTCTCGGACGCCGCATCGTGGACTCGACGCACCGTCTCGGCGAGGATGGTCGCCCCGCCGTCGGCGAGCTCGTCGCGGTTTACCATGGTGATGACGACGTGGCGGAGCTTCATCTGCGCCACGCTCTCGGCGACGCGCCGCGGCTCGTCACGGTCGAGCACGCGAGGGAGCCCGGTCTTGACCGCGCAGAAGCGGCAGCGCCGGGTGCACGTATCGCCGAGGATCATGAACGTCGCGGTCCGGTGCTCTCCCCAGCACTCGTGGATATTCGGACACTTCGCTTCCTCGCAGACGGTCGTCAGCCGCTGCTCCTTCAACAGACCCTTGAGGTACTTGAAGTTTGCGTTCGTGTTGAGCCTTATCTTGAGCCACTCGGGCTTTGGATTGACGTGGTGGTGTTCGGCCATTAGCTTGACTCCTGCCATCATAGTAGTCATTCGGTCCGGGGGTGTAAACTTCACACGGGCTGTCATATAGTGAATCCGTCGATGACAACGAGTTCTGAAGCCGCCGTCCGCGCGCGCCCGCGCGTCCAGGAGATCCGCAACCTCACCGAATCCGCGTACATCCTGCGATTCGATCGAAACGGCATCGACTTCGAGCCCGGACAGTACGTCGCCGTCGGCGTCGGTGGAGAGATCGACATGCGCGAGTACTCGATCTACTCGTCGCTCGACGCCGACTACCTCGAGATCCTCGTGAAGGAGGTCGAGGCGGGCTACGTCTCGCGGCGACTCCGCAGGCTCGAGCCGGGAGACGAGCTCGAGGTCGACGGCCCGTTCGGGTTCTTCACGATCGATGCGGCCGAGCGCACCCGCCGGCCCTTTCTCCTCGTGGCCACCGGAACCGGAATCAGCCCCTTTCACTGCTTCGCGCAGAGCTACCCGGACCTCGACTACCGGCTGCTGCACGGCGTGCGCCTCGGGAGCGAACGCTACGAGCACGCCGCCTTCGACCCGCACCGCCTCACGAGTTGCCTCTCGCGAGACCGGCAGACGGTCGACGCGGCGGCTCGGTCCGGCGGACGAGACGGTTCGCCCGCTGACGTCGCCGTCGCCGGACCCGGCGAGGCGATCGTCGCCGGGCGCGTAACCGACCACCTGCGCGAGCACCCGGTGCCTCCGGAGACGCTGTGCTACCTGTGCGGCAACTGCGACATGATCTACGAGGCGTTCGACGTACTCAAGGGCCACGGCGTCCCTCCCGAACAACTCTACGCGGAGGTCTACTTCTGATGTACTACCACCTCGTGCCGTTCGGCTGCCAGATGAACATATCCGACTCGGAACGCATCCGGGCGGTGCTCGAATCGCTCGGATACGAACGCACCGAGCGCGAAGAGGAGGCCGACATCCTCGGTGTCGTCGCGTGCTCGGTCCGACAGAAGGCGATCGATAAGGTCTACACCCGCATTCACACGTGGAACGAGTGGAAGCGCGAACGGCCGCTTGTGACCTTCGTGTCGGGGTGCGTGCTTCCCGCCGACCGCGAGAAGTTCGTCGAGCGGTTCGATCTGATATTCACGATCAACGAGCTTCCCCACCTGCCCGACATGCTGCGCGATCACGGCGTGGTCTCGCCGGCGTCTCTACGAGCCGCCGATCAAATCGCGGGTCGAGCGGGCACGGCGGAGCTCACGGCTCCCGAGGGAAGCGACGACCGGCGCCGCGGCTACTGGAAGATCCCGGCGAACTACGGCTCCAGCTTCGAGGCGTTCGTACCCATCCAGAACGGCTGCGACAAGTTCTGCACCTTCTGCGCGGTGCCGTACACGCGAGGGCGAGAAGTCTCCCGGCCGAGCGAAGAAATCCTCGCTGAAGTTCGTCGACTCGTCGAGAACGGCTACCGGTCCGTCACCCTGCTCGGTCAGAACGTCAACTCCTACGGGCTTGAGCGCCGCAGCGAGCACGACGGGAACGAGATCAGCTTCCCCGAGCTCCTGCGCAGGATCGGCGAGATCGGACGCGAGACGGGCAGACGCTTCTGGACCTATTTCACCTCGCCGCACCCGAAGGACATGACCGACGAGGTTATCGACGTGATCGCGTCGTACCCCGTGCTCGCCCGACAGATCCACCTGCCTGTGCAGTCGGGCGACGACAGGGTGCTGATGCGGATGAACCGGAACTACCGCATGAGCCGCTACCGCTCGATCGTCGAGAAGACCCGTACGACGATCCCCGAGGCTACGCTGTTCACCGACATCATCGTCGGGTTTACCGGCGAGACCGAGGAGCAGTTCGAGGCGACGCGCGGGGCGATGCGCGAGTTCGCGTACAACATGGCGTACATCGCGATGTACTCGCCGCGCCCGGGCGCCGCGAGCGCGCGCTGGGACGACGACGTGCCGCACGAGGAGAAGCGACGCCGCCTTCACGAGCTCTCCGGCGAGCTGCAGAGCAGCTCGCTGCGGTACAACGAGGCGCTCGCGGGCAGCGAGGTGTCGCTGCTCGTCGACGGCCGCGACCGCAAAGAAGGCTTCCTCACCGGCAAGACCGAAGGGAAGCTGATCGTGCGGTTCGCCTCCGACGACGAGTCGCTGATCGGTCGCTTCGTCACCGTCCGCATCGACCGCGCGGCACCGCTCTCGCTCGAGGGCAGCCTGGTGGGAGCAGAGTCCGATTCGATCGCAGGCGCGGCCGAGGCGACACGCAGATCGCGCGACGCCTGCCGCGCGGCGCTCGCCGCGACGACGGCCGGCGCACTCCCGGCCGGCGGCGCCGGCCCGGCCGCACGAGGGGCGATCGGCGCGCAGCCCACCGCAACAGCGCCATGAGCGGGAACGACACCTCCCGCAGCATCGCCTTCGCCACGCTCGGCTGCAAGCTCAACCAGTTCGAGACCGACTCGATCGCCACGCGCTT
>CAZVEF010000026.1:0-23132 GCA_964625715.1 uncultured Spirochaetaceae bacterium
TCCAGCTGTAGCGCAGGTATTCCTCTATGAACGGGTCGAGATCGCCGTCCATGACTGCCTGGATGTTACCCGTCTCGTGGCGCGTGCGGAGGTCCTTGACCATCGTGTACGGCTGGAAGACGTACGACCGGATCTGGTTACCCCACGAGATGTCCTTCTTCTCCGCCGCGTTCGCCGCCTGCTCGGCCTCCTGTTGCGCGCGGTAGTAGTCGTAGAGCCGGCTCTTGAGCACCTTCATCGCGGTTTCACGATTCTTGTGCTGGCTCCGCTCGTTCTGACACTGAACGACGATGCCCGTCTCGAGGTGGGTGATCCTCACGGCGCTGTCGGTCTTGTTGACGTGCTGTCCGCCGGCGCCGCTCGCGCGATAGGTGTCCACGCGGATGTCGTCCGGTTTCACATCCACGTCGATGTCGTCCTCGATCACCGGGCTCACGTAGACCGATGCGAAGGAGGTGTGGCGGCGGCCGCTCGAATCGAAGGGACTGATGCGCACGAGGCGATGGATGCCGGTCTCGCCCTTGAGGTAGCCGAACGCGTAATCGCCGTCTACCTGCATTGTCACGCTCTTGATCCCGCCTTCGGCCTCCTGAATGTCGAGAACGCTCGTCTTGTACCCGTTGTTCTCGGTCCAGCGCGCGTACATCCGGTAGAGCATGCTCACCCATTCGCACGCCTCCGTCCCTCCGGCGCCGGAGTGGATCGTCAGGAATGCGTTCGCCGTGTCGTGCTCGTCTGAGAGCATCTCCTTGATCTGGAGCCGATCGAAGACGCGTCGCTGCTTCTGAAGCGAGGCGCGGATCTCGTCCTCGAGACCGGAATCGCCCTCCTCGACGGCGAGCTCGTAGAGCTCACCCAGATCTTCGGCCTGCTGGAGGAGATCCTCCCACGGTTCGAGTCGTTCGCGCTTTCGTTTGAGCTCTGTCATCACCCGCTCGGCTTCCTCCCGATCGTTCCAGAGGTTGGGGTCGGCGGAGCGCTGTTCGAGCTCGGCTATCTCTGATCGAAGCCTATCCGAGTCAAAGATGCCTCCATGTTTCCTGGATCTGCTCCTGGAGATCCTGAATTGGGTTTGCGAGTTCTTGCAGCATAGTGCCTCCAGGTTGGTAGTAGGCAGAGTATAGCAAGAGCCGGGGGCCGATTTCCACACCGGGCCGACCGGTGGTCGCCTCGCGCGAGCGGAGTCGACGATTCTCCCGGTGACGCTGTTGCGATCGGCTCCTCCTGCCGACTATTATAGGTGTATGCTGAGTCGACGGGGGCCGAGATCCACCCTCTACCTCGCTCTTTGCGCGACGTTCGTCTTCGTCCCCGCTCTCTCCTGGTCGCAGGCCGATGCGCACAGCGAACCGGTGTTCGCACCGTTCGCCTCGCGCGTGCGCCTCGCGATCGCCGATCCTCGCGTTCGCATCACGTGGGCCGACGCGGAGGCCGTCCTTTCCGATTACCGCATCTACCGCTCGACCGAACCGATCACGACCGAGACGCTCGGCGAAGCCGAGCTCATCGGCACCGCCGACCCGGGCGACGAAGGGTTCATCGACGTGCCCCCCGCTCCCGGCGAGTACTTCTACGCGGTAGTCGCCGAGAATCCGGCGGGCGATCCGTACCCGGTGATCATCCCGGGGCGAAACGCCAGCTACCGCGCGGTGGAGATCGAGAACCTGGCGACCGAGGTCGAGCGCGCCGCGCGCGTGCGCGGTCTCGACGCGGCGCTCGTACGCGCCGAAGGCCGTTCGGCGATCGAAGTCACCGCGGTCGCCACGCGCGAGGGCCGTACGATCGCCGTCTACCGCTCGACCGAACCTATCGCCGCGGAGTCCGACCTCGCCGACGCCTCGCTCGTGCGCGAGGTTCCATCGGAATCGCCACGCCTCGTCGACCTCCCGGTCCCCGGCGTCGGCTACTACTACGCCGCGGTCGACGCGGGGCTGCTCCTCGCCGGCGGTCTCGAGATCACCCCCGGTGAGAACGCGACGCTCGAGCCGACCACGATACCGCTCTCCACCACGCCCGACGAACCCGCGCGTCGCGAGGCCGAGTCAACCGAAGGCCGCCCGGCCCCGCAGCCCGGGATCGCCGACGAGCAGCAGCCGGAGGCGATCGCCGACGATCAGCGGCCGATCGACGTGCCACCGGAGGCCGACCTCCAGGTCGTCTTCGAGCCGGAAGCCACACCCGACCGTGGCGTACCGCTTCCCTTCCTGCGGCTGCAGACCCGGCTCGCGACGGGCCGCCGCCTCGGTGACCCCCGAATTCTCATCCCGGAGCGGTCGCAGCTGCGCCCTGAGGCGGAGAAGGCCGTGGCATCGCTCCTCGCGCGACTCGAACCCGAGCGCTCGACCGCACCGGAGCCGACCATCCTGTCTGACGACCGCCTCCCGGACCCCGAGGGCGCCGAGTACACGCTGCGCACGATCCTCGACGGCCCGTTCCGCAGAATGGCGTGGGAATCCGCGCTGGAGCAGATCCAAAACTACCTCACGCTCCCGCTCACGCCGGAGCTCGAGGCACGGGCCCACTTCTACCGCGCGCAGATCCACTACTTCCTCGGCGACCGGCGGCGCGCGGTCCTCGAGTTCCTCCTCGCGCGCGACGCCTACTACGTCGAGGTGGAGAGGTGGCTCGACCGCATCCTGGGTAACAGCGGAGCATGACCCCCACCACGCACGAGTTCCTCCACGCCGACGCGCGCGACGTGCGCGGAATCCCGGACGGCTCGATCGACCTCATCGTCACCTCGCCCCCCTACCCGATGATCGCAATGTGGGACGAGCAGTTCTCGCAGATGTCGGCGGCTGCCGCCGAGGCGCTCGAGCGCGAGGACGGTCAGGAGGCATTCGAGGCGATGCACGCGGCCCTCGACCGCGCATGGGACGAGTGTGCCCGCGTACTGCGCGACGGCGGCATCGCGTGCATCAACGTCGGTGACGCGGTCCGTACCATCGGGGGGAGGTTCCGTCTCTTCGCCAACCACGCCCGCATCCTCGCCGCGATCGCAGAGCGCGGGCTCGCCCCGCTGCCGCTGGTCATCTGGCGGAAGGCCACCAACGCGCCGAACAAGTTCATGGGCTCGGGAATGCTTCCCGGCGGCGCCTACGTGACGCTCGAGCACGAGTACGTGCTCGTCGCGCGCAAGGGGGGGCCGCGTCGTCCACCGGACGAGGCGGAACGCGCACGGCGACGGCGCAGCGCGATCTTCTGGGAAGAACGCAACGCCTGGTTCAGCGACATCTGGTCCATCATCGGGACCCGACAGCGCATGCTGCCCGGGCTCGCGCGCGAACGCAGCGGCGCCTTCCCGCTCGAGGTGCCGCACCGACTCGTCGCGATGTACTCGTGGCAGGGCGACACGGTGCTCGACCCCTTCGGCGGAACCGGTACGACCGCGCTCGCGGCGATGGCCCTCGCGCGCAACTCCGTCGTCGCGGAGCTCAGCGACGAGCTCGTCGAGCTGGCCCGCAGACGCGCCCTCGACCCCGACGCGCTCGAGGTTCTCGCCCGGATCCCGGCGCAGCGGCTCGCCGAGCACGACGCCTATCTCGCCACGCGCGAGAAGCCGCCCGCGCACCGGAACGAGCACCTGAACGTCCCGGTGGTCACGAACCAGGAAACCGAGCTCCGGCTACCGGTCCTCGACGCCGTCGAAGAGCGCGAGGGAAAGGTGATCGCGGGCTACCGGGACGGCCCGCGTCGGGAACCGTGGCAGCTCGACTTAGCTCCGTTCAATGCCGATTGAGAGCTTCGTGGAGTACGAAGCACCTGCATCCAGGTCGATCGGGAATCGCGGTACGACGCTCGTGCTCTGGTAGCGCGTCTCGAGGCCTTCGGGACAATTGCTGATCGTCTCGACCGGGGCCGTCCACACCTCACCCTCGCTCGAGAGCGAGAGCGAGAGCGTCGTGCCGTTCACCAGATCCTCGAGTCGAAGGGTTCGTGCGGCCGGGATGCACTGCGTCTGCGGGCCGATCTCCCGAGGCTTCGCCTTTCCGGCCGAGACGAACAGCCTGAGGCTGTCGGCATCCTGAGAGAGAAAGGCAAAGTTGAGCTCGGGGGCGAAGATGGTCTTCAGCCGCCGGGCGGAGGCGTTCTCGATCGTGTAGTCGACTTCGAGCGTTCCGCGCCCGAACCGGAATCGCTTGGTCATCTCGACGACGTGGTCCACATCGTGCGCGCGAACGGTGGCGCTCGCCGAGAGCGCGACGACGTGGGTGTCGCGCTTGCCGTCGGCTCGCTCGTACATCGTGTCGACGAAGCCTCCGCGCTCGAGGGCCGCTGCGCGGTAGAAGTCGTCCACCGTCGCCTCGGCGTCAAAAAAGTGGTCGACGAACGATTTGCGCGGATGGCTGTCGTACCCGAGCGCCTCCACGTCCGGGGTGTGGTAGCTCTCGCGCCGCCGAGCGAGCGTGTCGAGGTAGTTCCATGAAATGGGCAGGTAATCGAGCTCGAAGAGGACACCACCCTCGGTGTGGACGTAGGCGTTGAGGTCCTGGCCCTGGTAGAGGTACTCGTCGACGCCGTCCATGTCGAAGTCAACGGTGACGACAGACGGGATGAAGATCCCGCGCTCGCGCGTCTTCTTCTCAGCCTCAATCAGCGAGCGGTAGACATTCTTGCGGAGACGGTTGCTGTAGATACCTCCGTGGTTGCCGTGCCAGTACGCCGCGTGGCACTGCCCTCTCCAGAGCTCCTCGCGCGCCGCCTGCTTGCGGTACTTGTCGCCACGGATCTGGTTCACCAGAACGTGGGTGTACTGCATCTTCGCGTACATCAGATTGCTCTCCGCGTAGCGCGTGAGAAACTGACGAAAGTAGCCGCCGAAGATGTACCCGTTGCGACCGTCGGCGAACCGCCGCTTGAGGCTCTCGTACGCCTCCTGCCGCTCGGGTGTCAGCGACCAGTACATCATCTCCTCGTACGACGCCGACGGGAAATAGCCGCGCGTGCGCGGCCGTTGCTCCTTGAGATAAACCGCCGGCAGCACCACATCGATCCACTCCCCGTTCTCTTCGAGCAGCTCCACGAAGTGCTCGAGCCAGACGTTGCGGGGCGTGGGACCGTTGTCCACGCGCGTAGACTCCTCGTAGCGCTCGCCCTCGTCCATGAGCACGAACACCTGACCGGGATCGTCGGAGGCGCGCGCCTTCATGAAGGCGATCACGTCCTCCGGCAGTCCCTGGCGCGCCACGAGTTGCAGATCGTGGCAGACGGGAAAGACGATCACGGTCTTGCCCTGGTCCTCGGTGATGCACGGGCGCACGAGATCGTCACCGCTGAGACCCGCCGCGATGAAGTGGTAGTCGTCGAGGAAGACGTACTCCATGCCGCTGGATTTGAGGGTGCTCGCGAGGCTGGGCTCCCACACGTGTTCGGTGATCCACGTCCCGCGGGGACGCCGGCCGAATCGCTTGCGCAGGTACGTCGTCAGACTCTCGATCTGACCCAGGCGGTCCGGCCGCGGAATGAGCGACAGGACCGGATCGTAGAAACCGCCGCCAAGCAGCTCAATCTGCTTGCGTGCGACCATCTCCGAGAGGACATCGGTATACTCCGAATGGTGCCTCTCGAGCCACTGGAGCAGCTGGCCGGAGTAGTGCAGCGTGACGGGGACCTGAGGCGCGTTGTAGAGTGCTCGCAGGAACGGCTTGTAGGAGCGCTGGTAGACGTGTTCGATCTCTTCATCCGTGGCGCCCACCGGCTGACTGTTGGTGGAGCCGAAGATGAGTCTCACATTCCTCATTGCCATCCCGTCTGGTCGCGTGCCGGATACGGGGAACCGTAGGCGGTACGTCTCCAGCGGCCGGCGGGGCCGGCCGTGGGGGAGATTCTACTTCCGCCGCCGGCGCTTGTAAATCCCCTGCCGGCGGACCCGGGCATGACACGCGGTTATCCGACGAGGTTCTGCAGAAAGGCCTGGTCGAACGCAAGAAACGCGAGCGCCACGAGCCCGGTGGAGATGAACGCGATGGGTACACCGCGAAAGACGCGCGGCACCCGTTCGATCTCGAGTCGTTCGCGGATCGAGCTCACGACGAACCCGACGAGCAGAAACCCCAGGCCGGCAGACACGCCGGCGACGAGGCTCTCGAGGGCCGTGTAGTCGCCGCGGGAGACGATCAGCGCGATCCCGAGCACGACGCAGTTCGTCGAGATCATCGGGAGATACTTGCCGACCGTGTGATGGAGCGCCGGCGAGAGATGCTCGATCGCCAGCTCCAGATAGTAGCCGATCGCGGCGATCGTGAGCACGAAGACGAAGGTGCGCAGGAACTCGAGGCCCAGCGGCTCGAGGACGAGCGTGAAGAGCGTCCAGGTCACCAGAGAGCCCAGCCCCATGACGAAAGTCGCCGCGAGGCCGAGGCCAACGGTGGCCCCGCTGCGGCGCGACGCTCCGAGCATGGGACAGAACCCGAGGAAGTACGTCAGAACGAGGTTGTTGACCAGCACGAAGGTCACGATGATGCCTACGTAGCTCACGACTCGCGCCCTCCTCGTCCGATCGACCGTCGCTCCTGCCGCCGCGCCGGCCACGTGAACAGGGCAAGCAGGTAGCCGGCGACGAGCAGCGCGCCTGTCGCGGTGCCCACGACGGAGACCGGCTGGTCCGCGAGACCGGGCACCCGAATCACGCCGCCGAAGTCCCCCACGGGAACGAGCGTCAGCGTTCCGGCGCCCAGGAGCTCACGAGTCGCGGCGATGAGCGAGAGGCTCAGGAGAAAGCCGATCCCGGCCCCGAGCGCGTCAAGAACCGCTCGACCGGGAGTCGTTCGGCTCGCCCACGCGTCGACGCGTCCCATGATGAGGCAGTTGACGACGATGAGCGGCACGAAGATCCCGAGCCGAGCGCTGAGCCAGGGTGCGTAGTGTTCCATGAAGAGCTCGACGACCGTGACGTAGACCGCGATCACGGCGATGAACACGGGAATACGCCCTCGACGCGGGAGAAGAGTACGAGCGATCGAGACCGTGAGCCCGGAGGCTGCGAGCACGAAGATGACCGCCAGTCCCAGGCCGATCGCGTTCACCAGATGCGTCGTGATCGCGAGCGACGGGCAGAGACCGAGAAGCGAGACGAAAACAGGGTTCTCCCGAAGCACCCCGCGCGTGAAATCGCGAGTCATCGCTGCGTCTCCCCTCCGCGACCGGGCGGGGCGGCCAACGGACCGACGGTTCGGCGGAGGCCGCGCGACCGCGTGCCGAATCGACGCGGCTGCGTGTGCCGATCGATGATCGGAACGAGCACGTTCATCAGAATCACGGCGAGCGCCGCGGCCTCCGGAAACCGCCCGTAGGAGCGCAGGAGGAACGTGAGACATCCGGCGCCGGCGCCGTAGATGAGCATACCGATGCGGGTCATGGGTGAGGTCACCGGATCGGTGGCCAGATAGAAAACGGTGAGCACGAACCCACCGGTAACGATCGAGAAGAGCACGTCCCCGGAGAAGAGCGCCTGGCCGTGCGCCAGCCCGCCGAATACCCGCGTAAACACCGCGAATGTAACGAAGTACGCGGTGGGGATCTCCCACGCGATGATCCGGCTCGCGAACAACACGATCGTGCCGGCGAGCAACAGGAGCGCCGAAACCTCGCCGATGCTTCCGGACACGTTGCCCACGAACAGATCGACGTAGCCGGACGGCAGGTTGATCCCCAATGGGCCAAGGACGTGCACATTCAGCCACTCGGTCGCCGTGGCGTCGAACCCCGAAACGGGGTACCCCGCGTCCCGCAGCAGCGCGAGCGGTCCGCCGGTAGCCCCGGCGGTAGCGCGCGCCCCTTCCTGGACGACGCCGAGCGGCGTCGCGGCGGTGGCCGCGTCCACACCGCCGGCCGCGGGCACGAGCGTTCGAGGCAGGATCCACCGGGTCATGTGTCCGGTCCACGAGAAGAAGACGAACACTCGCGCGGCGAGCGCCGGGTTCATCCAGTTGGTACCAAGACCTCCAAAGCTCCACTTCACCACGAGCATCGCAAACGCGGCGGCGACGGCCGGGACGAACAGCGGTACTCCCGGCGGCATCGCCATCCCGATCAACAGCCCGGTGAGCACGGCGCTGCCGTCGCGCAGCGTCATCCGACCGGCGAGCGCGGCCGCGACCGCCTCCGACACGGCTGCCGCCGCGATGGAGATCGCGAGGACGGCGAATGCACCCCACCCGAACACGTAGACACCCCAGGCGGCCGCCGGAAGCAGCGCACAGGTCACGGTCCACATAATACGCGCAGTGGTAGCGCGGTCGTGGTACTGCGGGGGGTTGGAGCTCGCTCGCGCCGACTCAGCCACCGCCGGGCTCCCCCGTCGCGGCCTTTCCGCGACGCATCCCCTCGACGAGCGGGATCCGCGATGGGCAGATGTACCCGCATGCGCCGCACTCGGTGCAGTCGAAGAGCCCCTCTTCCATCGCTCGAGTGAGCTCTCCGTACTCGATCAGCTTCGAGAGCCGCATGGGGTTCAGCCCCATGGGACACGCTTCAACGCATCGCCCGCAGTGGATGCACGACGTCTGCGGTGCGGCGTGGACCTCGCGGCTTGTCAGCGCGAGAATCGCGCGTGTTCCCTTCGTCACCGGTGTAGCGAGATCGGCTACGGTGTAGCCGGTCATCGGTCCGCCCAGCACGACCTTCGCCGGCTTCGTCGCGAACCCGCCGCACTCGGCGATGAGCTCCGCGACGGGCGTACCGACGCGGACCTTGATGTTCGCCCCGCGCGCGATCGCACCGCCGGCGACGGTCACGATGCGCTCGATGACCGGCTGGTGGTAGACGACCGCGTCGTGGACCGCGGACGCGGTAGCGACGCCGACGGTGACGGCGCCAACGTCGATTGCGGTACCGCCGGAAGGTATCTCACGACCGGTGACCGCGCGCACGAGTTGTCGTTCGTCTCCCTGCGGGTACTTCACCCGCAGCCGCACGAGCCCGATCTGAGGCCTCGTGGTTCGAACAGCCTTCGACATGGCGGCAATCGCGGCGGGCTTGTTCGCCTCGATCGCGACGACGATCGAGGCGGCACGCACCGCGCGTCCGATGATCCGCGCGCCGGCGAGAACCGAATGCGGTCGCTCCACCATGAGCCGATGATCCGCGCAGAGGTACGGCTCCGACTCGCTGCCGTTGAGGATGAGCGTCTCGCACCGTCCGTCGCGGGAGAGCGCGAGCGAGCGGTGCATCGGTGTCGGCACACTCCCCATGTCGACGACCCCGTGATCCCGGATCAGGCGCAACAGCGCCGTCGGTTCGAGCGATTCCCACTCGTGCGCCGGCAGCTGCTTCCCGAGACGGTCGAACTCGCCGTCCATGTCTATGACGATCGCCGCGGCGCGCGCGCCGCCGGGGAGCAGGATCGACCGGAGCTCTCGAACGACCCCGGGAATCGGGGCGTGCACGTTGGCGCTCTCGCCTTTCTCGGCACGCCCGATCAGCTGTCCTTCGCGGATACGGTCTCCGACGCCGACCAGCGGACGGGCCGGTCGGCCCGCGTGCTGCAGCAGCGGAACGATCGAGGTCCTCGGCAGGATCGCGTTCTGCGCGGCGACATCACGGGTCTGTTTCTTGCGATCGGGCGGTTGGATTCCGCCCTGGGGAAAACTGGCGTTGCGCACTATGCTACCTGTCGGCGTCTTCTGGCGAGCTCGAGGACCGGATCGCGCGCCCGTCCAGGACGGCTCCACGGCAGCGCCGCGAGCAGGAACGGTGCGAGGACCAGGACGACGTACGCCAGATGCTGCAAGAACTGCGAATACCTGGAGTATATGGTGTCGCTCGGCGAGAGAACAACCCCCGCAGCGCGTCCGAGACCGACCAGCATGCTCGCGATCCCGCTCGGCGCGGATTCAAGGGCACGCGATACCCACTCGTCGTCGTAGACGAGGACGGCCTCACGGTACGACGAGTAGGATCCGTCGGGCTGTTCCCGGAACCGGGTCAGCTCTACGGTCTCGTCGGTCTCCGGAAAGCCGTACCGGCGACCGTAGACGAGGCCCTCCTGGAAGGCTCGGTGAGCGAGGTAGTCCGCGAGATCGGGCAACATCCCTTGCTCTTCGCCGTACCAGAGCACACGCAGCGCCTCGGTCCCGAGGCCGTCTCCACCGACCGGCTGCGGGATCGGCCGTACGGCGACCCCTCCCGGGACCACCGCGTCGAGCAACGGCGGAACGACGAGCAGAAACGGCAACGCGAGCAGCCCGAGCCTCACCCACGTGCGATCGACCAGCAGCGCAGCGCTCCCCGCGATGATCGAGACCGGCACGAAGGGCCGATGCTCCGGGTCGGTGCGCCCCCGCGGCTTCGCGAGAAAGGCGACGAGTCCGGCAGCCGCGCCGGCGATAGCCACGGCGAGGGGAAGCACGTTCGCCGCGCCGACGATGCGCCCGAGGTAGACGAGCGAGAGGACGACCGCCGCTGCGGTCATGGCGAGTCGCACGCGAGCTATTCGCGTTGGCGTGTCCGCGCACCGAGGACCCGACAGCCGGATCCGCGCGATCTCTTCCGCGCTCCAGGCAAGCAGGAGCACCATCGTCCCGGACGCCGCTGCACCCGGGAGCCCGGCGGTCAGAACGGCGGGAACGAACGGCGCGGCGATCACCGCGACGATAGCGCGGCGGCCGGCGTACGCGGCCGCGGCGAGCCCGGAGAGCGCGGCGAACAGCGCCAACGCGCCGGCGGTGCGAAACGGCGACCACTCGGCGACGCGACTCTCCGACCCGAGCGCGCGCCGCACGATTCGGTCGGTGAGCGCGAGCGGCGCGTCAAACCGCGCGTACACCGCGTTTTTGCCGTCCACGTGGAAGTAGGCGTGCAAGCCCTCGATCCACGGGTCGCGCCTCGGGTCGAGCGGGTCGAGCGTTTCCAGCGCCGCGTCGAGGGAGAGGGTCTCGAGGTGGCTGAAGCGGGAGACGACGACGTCGGTCGTCGCCGGCGAGAGGACGTCGTGAGCGCCCGCCCGGCGAAGACGGGCGACGGCGGCCTCGTGGCCCAGGTCGGTCACGACGGTGACGTACGGCTCGAACGGCTGCTGAGGGGGGTACACCGAGGGAACCACGAGCCAGGCGAACAGTGTCGCCACGTACGCGGCGAGAGCCGCCGGCACGAGGATCCCCACCGATGCGAACGAACGGGCACGCTTCACAGCAGGCTGAACGCGACAGCGATGAAGAATCCCAACGCGACGCCCACCGCGACTTCGGTGGGGGTATGCCCGGAGACCTCCCTGACCCGGTGATAGGTGATGCCGAGCCGCTTCTCCAGCCTGACGCCGATCTCGTTCAGCGCTCGTGCCTGATCGCCGGCGCTCCGACGGACACCGAGGGCGTCGCGGATGATGAGCACGCCGTAGAAGAGACTCAGCGTGAAAATGGGGGTCCCGAGGCCGTATGCAAAGCCGATGGACGTCGCGAGGGCCGTCACGAGCGCGGAGTGACTGCTGGGCATCCCGCCGGTTTTCCAGACCATCGTCGCGACCGCCTCGCTTGATGTGCGCGACCGATGACGCGCGATGTCGATAATGGTCTTCAGAAGCTGCGCGATAAACCAGGAGAAGAAGGCGGAAAGAAAGACCGGCCCGGATACCAGTTCGTACAGGGCGGTTACGGTGCGGGCCTCCATGGTGTAGAGAGTGTGTCGGCGGTCCCTGCCTTTGTCAATAAGCGGTGATATTCGGTAGAGTGACCGCAGGTGAGCACACGAGTCGACCGTACACCGCTCGGACCCAACGACGACGGACGCCGCCTCGACCGGGTCCTCCGCAAATTCCTCCCCGACGTACCGCTGAGCAGGATCTATCGGGCACTTCGCTCGCGCGAGATCGCGGTCAACGGGGCGCGCGTACGGGCGGACACCCGCGTCCACGAGGGCGACGTGCTCGAGATCGCCGAAACGCTGCAGAGTGCGCGCATCAGGACCGGCCCCGCGGATCCGCAGGGCCGCGGCGGACCGACGGACCGATCCCGCACCGGCGGCTCGCCGGTCGCCGGCCGGCATACGGCGGCGGGCAGGACACCCGCGCTCGCGGGCCGGATCGTCTTCGAAAGCGACGACCTGCTCGTGGTGAACAAGAAACGCGGGGAGCTCACCCACGGTCCCGACTCGCTCGAAGCGCTCGTGAGGGACTACCTCGCCGACCGGGAAGCCGGCGGGGTGAGCTTCCGCCCGGGTCCGGTGCATCGACTCGACCGCAACACGAGCGGACTCGTCGTCTTCGGGGCGTCACTCGCAGGCGCCCGTCGCGCGACCGACGCGATGAGCACCGGGCGCATTGAGAAGCGCTACCTCGCGCTCGTGGAGGGGCGGCTCCGGGAGGCCCGGTGGGAGGACCGACTGGATCGCGACGAGCAGACGCTCACGACGGGCGCGGCCTCCGGCTCGATCGAGCGCGGGCGTCGCGCGGTTACCGTCGTCGAACCGGTACTCGCCGACCGCGAGGCGACCCTCGCGCTCGTGCGGATCGAGACCGGGCGCACGCACCAGATCCGCGCGCAAGCGGCGCTCCACGGTCATCCGCTCGCCGGCGACCGGAAGTACGGCGGACACGGTCGATCGGCCTATCTCCTCCACGCAGTTTCGCTGACCGCCGCGGCGGGAAACGACATCGGCTTTGACCACCTCCACGCGCCGCTGCCGGCGGCCTTTCGAAAGCGAATCGAGCGCGTGTTCGGACCCGGGGCGCTGGTCATCGTCGCCGGGGCGGTATCCGGAACGCAGCGATGACCCGGCGCCGCCATTGAGCCACGCGGGCCCGCACGGCTATATTGAGAGCATGGCGAAACTCCTGGAGCGACTGCTCTTCCGCCTCCGCGGCATCAAGGTCTTCGCGCTCGTCGGGAAAAGCGGCACCGGAAAGAGCTTTCGTGCCCAGCTGCTCATGGAGAAGCACTCGATAGATCTCATGATCGACGACGGCCTGCTGATCCGCGACCGCAGGATCATCGCGGGACGCTCGGCAAAGCGTGAGAAGAACTACCTCGCCGCCGTGAAAACGGCGTTGTTCAACGACCGCGACCACCGCAACGAGGTGCTCCGGGCGCTCGAGTCGATCGAGTTCAAGCGCGTGTTGATCCTCGGCACGAGCGAGCGAATGGCCATCAAGATCGCGCAGGTGCTCAAGCTGCCGCCGATTCACAAGATGGTGAAAATCGAGGACATCGCGACCGCCGAAGAGATCAACACGGCGATACACTACCGCAACACCCAGGGTCGGCACGTGATTCCGGTCCCGACGATCGAGGTGAAGCGGACCTACCCCCGCATCATGGCCGACTCGCTGAAGGTGCTCTTCCGTCGCGGGCTCGGCGCCGGGAAGAAGTCGAACCTGTTCGAGAAGACGGTCGTGCGGCCGGAGTTCAGTCGAAAGGGCGAGGTCAGTATCTCCAAGGCGGCGCTCAGCCAGATGATCCTCCACTGCGTCGACGAGTACGGCGACGGGATCCACATCAAGCGCCTGCTCATCTCCAAGGACCGCAACGGATACCACATCGACGTGTTTCTCGACGTGCCCTTCGGCGTTCAGCTCGCCGGGACTCTACACGAGCTGCAGCGCTACATCGTCGAGGAGATCGAGCGCTACACGGGCATCATCATCGACGAGCTCAACGTCACGATCGACAGCCTCGATACCTCCGAGACCGAGGGAAAAAGAGTTTGACGGCCTCAGGGGAAGCCACTACTATTCGATTCAGGAGGCTTTCGCATGCGGAAACTAGGCCTTTTTGTCCTCTTGACAGCACTTACGGTGTCGCTGTCGGCTCAGACTTCGACGTTCGCGGAGTACGAGACCGAACACTACCGGGTGCTCTCGGAGCTGGGCGAAGAGCACGCCGAGGCGACGGCCGAGAAGCTTGAAGCCCTGCTCGAGCTCTACAACGGGTACCTCCACTTCGATCTCGACGAGCTGCCGGTACGACTACGCGCCCGGTTCTTCGCGAGCAAGGATCGTTACGACACGTATCTCAATCGGGTCATCGATACCACACGAGACGATTTCGTCTATCTCCACTACACCGACCTCGCCAAGAGCGAGCTCGTGGGCTACGACATGGACGCCGAATCGTTCGACGTATCGCTCAAGCATCAGGGGTTCATCCAGGTGCTGCGCGCGTTCGTGCCCAACCCGCCGCTGTGGCTCCGCGAGGGCTTTGCGGTCTACTTCGAAGAGGTCGAGTTTGACGACGAGCTCGAACGCGCGATCTACCGGGAGAACCTCGCCTGGCTCGAGACGCTCCAGTCGATCGTCGACGGTTCCGCCGGCGTGGAGCCCATCCCCCTGTCGGAGATGCTGCGGCTCAACGTAGACGAGGCGCGCGAGCAGATCGAGGTCTTCTACCCGCAGGCGTGGGGCATGGTGAGCTTCCTGCTCAACAGTGCCAACCGCGACTACAACCGGATTATCTGGGACTCGATCAGCGCGCTCGAGCCCGACGCGAGCCTGCAGGAGAACTCGCAGGCCGTCTACGCGGAAGCCTTCCGATGGGAGGAAGAGCAGCTGATCGTAGACGCATTCGTGAGCTACGTGGGCGACCGCAAGAGCTTCCGGACGCTCGTGCAGGACGGGATCGAACAGTATTCGGCCGGCGACCTCGCCGCGGGCGAGGAATCGTTCGTCACCGCGCTCAAGCTCCGCGAGGACAACTTCATCCCGTACTACTACATGGGTCTGATCAACTACGATCGCAGGAACTACGGTCTTGCCGATTTCTACTACAAGGAAGCGCTCGATCGTGGCGCGTCGGAGGCGCTGACCTACTACGCGCTCGGCGTCAACGCCTACGCGGACAACCGCTTCGACGACGCGGTCGGCTACCTCGAGCAGACGGTCTCGCTCGACCCCGACGCCTACGAGGACAAGGCGACGCAGCTTATCGAGCGCATCGAGGGATAGACGAGACTACTCTTCGCGTTGTCTCGATTTCGATCGTGAACGGGGGCGTCGGGAACGGCGCCTCCTTTTTCTTGCCTGCCCGTCGCCGTCGCTCTCGCGGTCGCCGCGCCACGGTTCGTCCTCCTGGCGCTGGCGTTCGGCGGGCGGAGTCGTCTCGAGACGCCCGGTCTTCCGGTAGTTCTTGCGATGTCGGATGAGGTAGACGAGAGCCATCTCCACGTCCTTGTTCGCCGGCACGAGCGGTCGAATGACCCGCTTGAGCTCCGCGAAGGCGTCCGGGAACGAGATCCGCTCCTGTCGCCCTGCCTCGCTGCGCTCGAACAGGTAGTCTCCGGTGAGGTAGGCGATCGCCCGGGAGCGCCGGTCCTCGTTCGCCTCGCGCACCTCCAGGTCGAGGTCCGCGAGTCGGGAGAGGAGCGCGCTTCGGTAGCGCGCGTCGTGCGCGACGATGTCGGCGATCCTCGGCAGCATGTGCCCGAAGATCCTGTAGGATAGACACTGCTCGACGATCGGCGCCGCGTTTCCCGACAGCAGGATCTTGAACACCTCTTCGGTCATCCGCGAAGGAGGCGTGTCGGCGAGAAGATCGGCCGAGCGTCTGAGCTGGCGTCTGAGCTTCCCGGCGATCGTGAAGCCGGTCGAGACCTGGTACTTGATCGCCCGGATCATTCGCACCGGGTCCTCTTCGAAGATCCTGTCCACGGGAATCACCGATCGCAGGCGCCGGTCGCGGATGTCCTTCACGCCGCCTACGTAATCGATGATCCGCCCGTCCGAGGGGTTGTAGTAAAGCGCGTTGAGCGTGAAGTCGCGGCGGAAGGCATCCTCTGCAATGTCGCCGTACTCGTTCTGGAACCCCGCCGAAGTCTCGCTTCGAAACGTCGAGACCTCGACGATCTTCGGCCCGAAGAAGATGTGCACGAGCCGGAATCGCCTTCCGATCACGCGCGAGTTGCGAAAGAGCCGTCGGATCCGGTTCGGCTGCGCGTCGGTCGAGACGTCGAAGTCCTTGGGCGTATTGCCGATGAGCAGGTCGCGCACCGCACCGCCCACGATGAACGCGTGGTGTCCGGATCCCTGCAACCGGCGGACGATCTTGATCGCATCCGGGTCGATCGCCGAGCTGTCGATCCGATGTTCTTTCGGTGTGTAGATTTCGGCCTGGCGCTTCGCGCGGCCCCTTGCGTCTTTCGTGTATCGGACGAGCACGTGCTACCTCTGGAGGACTCCTATCAAATAGTGAAAACTCGGCCGCCGGGTCAAGGCTGACGGCTCGGGAGCCGGACGGTAACCCGCGTGCCGTCGCTCTCGGAGGTCGTGAACCCGATCCATCCGTGGTGTACGCGGGTGATCAACGCAGCCACGTACGTCCCGAGACCCGTACCGCTGCTCTTGCCGCTCGTCGCGTAACGCTCGAAGAACACGTCGCGCATCTCCTCGGGAACCGGCGCCTTGTTGTGGATCTCGATCACGTACTCCTCGCCGGTGGCGACACGAACGTGCACCGTGTCACCGTCCTCGGACGCCTCGATCGCGTTCCGGACGAGGTTCGCGATCGCCTGCGAGAGGTAGAGCTTCTCGCCCTCGAGGACGAGCCTCTCGCTCCAGGAGAGCGGCGAGCCGTCGACCGAGTACTCGACCTCGACTCCGCTGTTCCCGGCGAGCGGCTCGAGCTCGCGGCGGACCTCGGAGAGGATCGAGACGAGGTTCACCGGCTGCGGCTGCAGCGCGTAGTTGCCCTCTTCCATCCTCATGAGATCCATGCTGCTCGAGAGCATCGAGTCGACCTTTCGACCCGATTCGCGGATGACCGTGCACAGCTCGCGTTGCTCGTCGGTCAGCTCGTCGACCATGAGGATCTCCGCGGCGGCGATGATGCCGGTCAGCGGGTTACGCAGATCGTGGCGGATCATGCGCTCCACCTGGCTCTTCACCTTCTCGAGCTCCTCGCGCTGCCTGATCTCCTCGTTCAGCCGCTGCACCGTCTCGTGGAGCCTGGCCTCGGCGCGCTTGCGCTCCGAGATGTCGAGGACGAAGGTGACCTTCTTCGGGCGCCCGTCAACGTCGATGATGTACGCGGCGTCGGCGATGATCGCAAAGGGGCTTCCGTCGCGGCGGATTACCTCCCACTCGCCACGCAGCTCGTACCGACGTCCCATGAACTCCGAATGCAGATGCATGAGCCGGTCGCGGTGCGCCCGGGGAACGACGAGCGTGAAGTGGTTCCCGATGAGCTCGTCGGCCTCGTAGCCGTAGAGCCGGCAGTACGTGGGATTCACATACTCGTAGTGGCCGTTTTCGTCGGTGATGCATATCCCGACCGGGGTCGATTCGATGATGCCGCGCAGGCGCGCCTCGCTGCGCTTGAGGTCCTCGTTGTAGGTGCGAACGAGCTCCTCGCGTTGCTCGGCGAGCGAGTTGACCGTGCGGGCGAACTCCTGGACATCTTCGGGGGCGTCGGCGTCTACGTCCACCGGCTCGTATCGACCGGTCGAGATGGAGCGAAGGAGAGTGGTGACGGCTTGGAGGTCAGGTCTGTCTCGCACGACGAGTCCTACGCAGGCAGATCATAGGGGGTGGATACTCCCGTTGATACCGGGAAACCGGAGCGCTGTCAAGGTGGCTGATCGAATGCCTGGATCGAAGCGCCGCCCGACGGTATGCTTGGGGGGACTATGAACCAGGACCAGGTCAAGGAACGGCTCGTGCGGCTCGACGACGAGGTACAGGAGTTTTCCCTCGTCTTCAGCGGCAAGACCAGCAAGAGGGCGAACGGCGTCTACCATCCGGAGACGCGCGAGATCGTCATCCACAACCGCAACTTCGACAACGACAACGCGCTCATGTACACCGCGATTCACGAGTTTGCGCATCACGTCCACTTCACGACCTCCGCCGTTCCGGTTGGTCCGCGGGCGCACACGCTCGAGTTCCGCAGCATCCTTCACCGGCTCCTGGTGCGCGCCGAGGAGATTGGCGTCTACCTCAACCCGTTCGAGTCGGACGCCGAGTTCGAGGCGCTCACACGCCGATTGAAGACCGAGTTTCTCGAGCGCAACGGTGAGATGATGAAGCGGTTCGGGCAGGCGCTGATCGAGGCCGAGCGCCTCTGCCGGGCCCGCGGCGCCCGTTTCGAAGACTACGTGGAGCGCGTCCTGTCGATGGACCGCACGACGGCGACGACGCTGATGAAACTTCACACCTACAACATCGACCCGTCGATCGGGTACTCGAACATGACGACGGTGGCCGGCCTCACGAGCGACGAGAAGCGCACGCAGGCCGAACGGGCGTTTCTCGCCGGTCAGACCCCGGACCAGGTGAAGACGGCGGTTCGCGCGAAGCCCGAGGAGACCGAGGATCCGGTCCGGAAGCTCGAGAAGGAACGCGGTCGCATCGAGCGGACGATCCGGAGCCTCCAGACCCGGCTCGGTGAGATCGAAGAGCGTCTGGTGTCCATGACGGATCGACCGACCGGGTCGCCGGACCGTGAAGTCGAGTAGACGCGCCGTGCGGCCGGTCGCTTGAATCGGACCCGCCGTACCCGTATCATCTGGGGCAGATGAGTGATGCAATCAGCAAAGTCGATTTCCACGACGTCCCCGGGGAGCGCGAGCCGCACAAGCTGACGGTCTACGCCCTGTCCACCTGCGCCTTCTGCAGGCGCGCGATGAGCTTCCTCGAGGAGAACGGCCTCTCGTACCGGTACGTCTACCTCGATCAGCTCGACTTCGACCTCAAGCGCGAGGTCAAGCAGGAGCTGAAGTCGAAGTTCGAGAATCTCCCGGTCTTCCCGGTCCTCGTGATCGACGACGAAGAGGCGATGAGCGGGTTCACCCAGGAAAAGTGGTCCGAGCGGCTGGGACTGTCCTGACGCCTATGAGCATCCGAACGAAGAGCCCGGAGGACGCCCGGCAGTTCATGCACGCGGTCGCGAATCACCAGGTGTGGGCGCTCAATCCGGACGACGCCTTTCTCGGCGATCTCGCCGAGGGGCTCGCCCGGAACTACAACGCGTACGGGTACTACCTGTGCCCCTGTCGCGACGGCGACCGCAACCGCGAAGCCGACCACGACATCATCTGCCCGTGCGACTACGCGAGGGCGGATATCGACGAGTACGGACACTGCTTCTGCGGCCTCTTCCTGTCGCGTGAGTTCGCCTCGCGCAACCGCGCTCCGCGCCCCATTCCCGAACGCCGCGCCGGCGGGATCTAACCGGCTACTCGGCCCGGTTCGGGCCGTCGGCGGCGAGCGCATTCCCCGCCTGCGCGACGACGTCGCTCACGAGCGGCGCGAGCCGATCGAGCTCCCGGCGACACCCCTCGGCGTCGGCTCGACGAGCCGCCTCTTCGAGCGCCTGCGCAGCGGTGACCGCCCCGGGGCACTGCAGCGCGCCGCTCGTGTTCGCAAGCGAATGGGCCGCGGCG
This sequence comes from uncultured Spirochaetaceae bacterium, assembly GCA_964625715.1. Classification (GTDB taxonomy): domain Bacteria; phylum Spirochaetota; class Spirochaetia; order DSM-27196; family SLST01; genus SLST01. The sequence goes on from CAZVEF010000026.1 coordinate 19,303, forward strand.
GCCACCTCGTCGAAGGCGCCCCCGGCGAGGCCCTGCCGAATCGTCTCGAGACGCTGCGGCGCCTCCTCCCGATACAACCGCAGGATTTCGCGCATGATCTCCGGGCTCTCCCGGTACGCGCTGCGAAAGACCTCCACGTCGTAGCTCATCGCACGACAGCCCTGCGGATCGCCGCGACGAGTCGCTCCACGTCCTCGATCGTGGTGTCGTAGGAGCACATCAGCCGCACGACGGAGTCCTCCTCGTCCCAGACGTAGAAGAAGACCTCCTGCTGCGCCGCTTTGATCGCGTCGTTCGGCAGTCGGGCGAAGACCGCGTTCGCCTCCACCGGATAGACGATCTCGACCCGGGGAACCGACTGCAGCTCCGCGGCAAGCGTGCCCGCCATCATGTTCGCCTGCGTGGCGAGCCGACGCCACAGGTCGCCGCCGAAGAGCGCGGAGAACTGCGCGGCGACATAGCGCATCTTGCTCGCGAGCTGCATGCCCTGTTTCCGGATATAGGGAAACGCATCTGCGAGGTCCGGACGGAAGAAGACGACCGCTTCCCCGAACATCATCCCGTTCTTCGTGCCGCCCAGCGACAGGATATCCACGCCGAGCTTGCCGGTGATCTCGTTGAGACCGCTGCCGAGCGAGACGGCCGCGTTGGCGATGCGCGCGCCGTCGACGTGCAGCAGGAGATCATTCCGGTGGCAGACCTTCGCGATCTCGCGGACGAGCTCGGGAGCGTAGACGGTGCCCAACTCGGTCGACTGGGTGAGCGACACGACGCGAGGCTGCGAGTGGTGCTGCACACCGATGGCGTGGAGCTCGCTCAGGACCTGCTCCGCCGTCATCCGACCGTCGCTCGTCGGCACGGCGAGCAGCTTCGCGCCGGTGAACCGCTCCGGTGCGCCGCACTCGTCGGTGTGGATGTGCGACACGTCGGTACAGACGATCCCGTGGTGCCCGGCAATTGCCGTCTGGATCCCGAGCACGTTCGCGCCGGTGCCGTTATAGACGAAGGCGGCGCGCGAGGTGCGGCCGAAGATCGACTGTACGCTCTTCGTCGCCTCGCGCGTCCATCGCTCGTCGCCGTAGGAGATCGCGTGCCCCTCGTTCGCGGCCACGATCGCGGCCATGACGTCAGGATGAACCGGGGCGCTGTTGTCGCTCGCGAAGAACCGTTCGCTCATTTGTTTCCTTCCTGTGGCCGTACGCCTGTCGTTCGAGTACCGATGCGCGCAGCTGCTCGACCGCGCGCGCCGAAGGCTCCACGGCGAGCGCGCGATCGCAGTCGGCGACCGCCTCGTCGAGCCGGTCCTGCTGCACGTACAGCGCCGCCCGCTGGAAGAGGCATTCGACGCGATACGGATCGTTCGACAGGCACGCGGTGAGGTCGCGCTCGGCGTGCTCGCTGTCTCCGAGCACGCGGTAGACCGTCCCCCGGTAGAAGAGTGCGCGCAAGTTCGCCTCGTCGAGCTCGAGCGCGGCGGTGAAGTCCTCGAGCGCGTCGCGATAGCGCGCCGAAGCGAACCGCGCCATACCGCGATGAATGTGGACGACCGCGCGCACGTAGGGTCGCGGTCGGGAGGCGAGGATCTCGCTGTAGACCTCGTCGGCCCGTTCGAACTCGCCGGCATTGTGCGCCTGCAGCGCTTCGAGCAGCTGCGCGTCGAGGCCACCGGCGCTCTTCGTCCACGCCGATTGGGGCCCGACCCGTTCCTCGCTCCGCGCCTGCGAGCGAAGCGACGGCGAGACGCCGAAGGTCACCGCGTCCACGTCGAGCAGATCGTCCGTCGAGTCCGCAAGCCCCGGCTCGCCCATCGTGTCGCGGACGAGATTCCAGAAGCCGGTGCGCCGCTTGCGCAGCTCGCCGTGCAGGCGGCGCTGATAGTCGCGAATCTCCTGAAAGGTGATGTCGGACAGACTCAAGTTCGCGTTGAGCGCGGCGAGCTTCCGCTGCACCGCCTCGTCGAAAGGCGTGAAATCGGCCTTGTACACCAGCTCGTGCTCAACCTCCGCCCACGCGTCCTGGAGAATCGTGCGGATCTGGACCTCGCACTCGAAGGGACCGGCGAGATGAAAGCTCTCGAGCAGGTCCTCGGGCACCCGGATGAGACAGTGAATCGACTCGTAGCCGAACTCGCGCACCGAGAACTCGGCACCCTTGCGATCCACCTCGCTCACGCGGAACTGCGAGCGGATACACCGCTCGGCGAGCGCGACGTCCTCGAGAAACGGACAGACGACCCGCATCGCGACGACGTCGGTGATCGACACGGAATCCCGCGGCTCGCCCGAGGTCCTGAGAATCCTCAGAAGCTTGCCGTAGTAGCTGTCGAAGCTCTTCACTCGGTACTTTATGCTGGAGCGCAGTCCGCAGTTCTCGAGCGCCGAGCGCAAGCGCCGGTGGAGCTCGAAGGCGAGCTTGTCGTACGTGTCGATGTGCTCACGGTACGTTGTCTCCAGCTCGTCACGTGCGGGTAAGGGAAGTGGTACAGTGATCACGACGAACCATGATACCACAGGCAACGAACAGGTCAAACGGAGGCGGCATGGATCATCAGCGCATCAGAGTTCTCGAGATCTTCTTCCTGGTCCTCGTGGTAGCACTCTCGTACGGGTTCTACCTCGTGATGCAACCGTTCGTCCTCAACATCTTCCTGGCGGCCGTCTTCACGTCGCTCCTGTTTCCCACGCACGACCGCCTCGCGAGACGGCTCGGGGGAAGGCGCACCGTCGCGAGCGTCGCGCTGGTCGTGCTCGTGTTCGTCGGCGTGACCGTACCGGCGACGGTCATCGCAATTCTCGTGTACTCGGAGGCGATCTCCGGGTATACGGCGTTCGTCGCCGAGGTGCCGCGGCTCGCGCGGGAACTGTCGGAGGTAGACCTGCTCGAATGGGCAAGCGGGATTCCGGTTCTGGCCGACTACGCCGACGAGCTCGCGCCGTTGGAGCTGTCCGAGATGCTGCGGGAAGCCGTCCGCTCGATCTCCTCCTTCGTGCTCACCGCGACCCAGCGAAGCTTCGTCAGCGCGTCCAGCGCGCTGGCGAACTTCCTCCTCGTGCTGCTGTTGATGTTCTTCTTCTTCCAGTCGGGACACCGTCTGATGATAACGATCTACAACGTCGTGCCCATGCCCAACCGGGAGCTACGCGAGATCGCCTCGGAAACGCGACGGACGACCGCGGCGACGCTGATCTCGACGCTCTTCATCGGAATCATCGAGGGCGGCTACGGAGCGGTGTTGTTCCTCATCTTCGGACTGCCCTCCCCCTTCCTCTGGGGATTCGTCATCATGATCATGTCGATGATCCCGCTCATCGGGACGAATCTCGTACTCGTGCCGGCGGGGGTGATCCTGATCACCGGCGGCCGCGTCTGGGCGGGTATCCTGATGATCCTGCTGGGACTCGGAGGGGTGGCGGCGACCCAGAACGTGATCAAGCCGAAGCTCTTGGGAGACCGATCGGGACTGCACCCGGCGCTTGCGCTCCTCGCGACCATCGGCGGTATCGCCTGGCTGGGTCTGATCGGCTTTCTCGTGGGGCCGCTGGTGGCGACGCTCTTCCAGGTCGTATGGCAGCAGTTCGGTATCCGCTACCGGCACGAGCTCGATCATCGCGACGACGAGGGTTCAGCCGCGACCGGGACGGCGAACACCGCCGACACGGATGACGGTGGTCGCACCGATGGGGGCGAGGAGCCTTCGACGTGACGGTTCCTCCGCCGGGGTCATTGCGGTGGGGTCAGAATCAACAGCAGGACTTCCTCGTCCTCCACGACGATATCGCGTACGTCGACGTCGAAGAGGCGCGGCTCGCCCTCCTTCGTGCGCAAGCGCA
>CAZVEF010000027.1:0-6974 GCA_964625715.1 uncultured Spirochaetaceae bacterium
CTGCCAATACCTCTGTCCTGCTTCATATCTGCAAGGTCGGTGACAGTTTACGAGGGAAGCGCGGGTAAGCTTTACTCAGGGGCTTCGCTGGCACAGGCCTTGCACTCCTCTTCCTGGAGGCCCTATGCCAGAACTCGGACCAGCATTGCTTACACGACTCTCTCAACAGGCGGGGTTCCCCCGGGTCACCATCCACACGCCAATGGTCCGCACCGGAGCGCAGGTGCGGCAGAATCGGATCCACCTGACGAACGCCGCCTCCACGGCGGTAGAGCGACTCGTCGAGGTGGGCATGGAGGAACGCGACGCGCAGGCGCTCCTGCAACCGGTCGTCGATCTCGCGCAGAACGACGCCGAGATGGAGCGGCAGCTCGACGGAACGAGCGTATTCGTCGACGAGACGGGCTACGAGACGCTGACCGTCCCGTTCCCGCTCAGCGAGCAGGTGGAGGTTGGCGCGCGCTACTCGATCACCCAGCTCATCGAGCCCGCCGTGGAGAACGAGGAGTACGCGATACTCGCGCTCTCGCTCGGGGGGGTCGGTATCTATCGGGCGAGTCGATTCACCGCGGAGAACGTCGATCTCGGCGGACTCCCGGAAGATCTGTGCTACGTGCTCCGGTTCGATCAGTTCGAGAAGTCGTCCGGACACACGCATACCACGTCCGCACGCGGCGACTCCATGCACCACGGCCACGGCGCCGGCAAGGACGAGCACGACGCGTTCGTCAAGCGTTTCGTAGACGCGGTTCGTCCGGTGGTCACCGACTGGCTGCGCGGCAGGCGCATGCCGCTCGTCGTGCTCGGCCTTGAGGACGCCGTCGGTCTCTTCCTCAAGGAGAACGACTATCGCGATGCCGCCGTCGAGCACCGGTTCGTCGACCCCCACGCGCTATCGATCGACGACGTAATCCGGCTCGGGTGGGAGTGCATGGCTCCACGCTTCGAGCAGCGGCGACGCGAGGCGATCGATCGCTTCCACGCCGCGGAGAACCGGGCGCTCGACGTATACGGGGTGTTGGAGGCTCTTTTCGAGGGTCGCGTGGCGACGCTTCTGGTCAACCCGAATCGGGAGATCCGGGGAACCTTCGACGAGTCGACCGGCGGCGTTCACGTCGACACAGACCCGCAGCACGTCACCGAGAACCTCGTTGATGCGGCCGTCGCGCGAGCGCTCGAGACCGATGCCGAGATTGTCGTCGTGGAGGACGAAATCGAGACTCCGGCTGCCATTCTGTACTGAGATCTGATAGAGTCTCCCCATGTCGACCCTCTTCGCTGCGCCCGTAGGGGTCGCCCTGAGGGCTGTCCGGGAGGCCGCGGTGACCAGAGTAGCGTGGTGGGTCGTCGTCGGGCTTCTGGTTCCGGTCGCGGCCGCCGCTGAGGGCCCCGGAGAGCTTCCCACGGACCTCATTGTCGAACGAAGCATCGCTGAAGGAGGGGTCACGCTGCGGGTGCGTCTCGTAAGGCCGTCCGCTGAGGATCGCAGAGACCACGCGACCGATCTCCTTCCGCTTGTCGTGGTGCCGGCACCGCCGGGAGCGGGAGTATCGGGTGCGAAGGGGTGGGCGACCTTTTCGACGAGCGTGCTCGTCTCCGTCGATGCCCGTCTACGGTACCCGGCTTTCGTGGCGGAACTCTCGCTCGTCGGTGTCGAGGATCGCGCCTTGCGGGGCGGCGCAGAACCGTCCGGTGACGAGCGCCGCGTTGCGGCGCTGGCAGCCGCGGTGGATGCGCTCGTCGGTGAGTACGCCGTCGATCCCCATCGGGTCTTCCTGGTGGGAGAGGGCGAGGGTGCCGATCTTGCGTGGCGCCTCCTCGCCGGCACGCCGGAGCGCTACGCAGCCGGCGTGTTCATCGGTGGACTGCTCGATCCGCAGCTCGTCGGGCGAGTGTACGGAACGCCGCTCTGGGTCTTCTGCGACGCCGCCGATGAGCGCGCCCCGATCGAACGGACGCGTGCCGTGGTGAGCGCTATCTGGGCCGGCGGTGGAACACGCGCTCGCTACACGGAGACCCGGGATTCCGGGCCGGTGTGGAACGCCGCGTGGCGCGAAGACAGGCTCCTGCCGTGGCTCTTCAGTCAGAGCCGAGAGTAAGGTAGAGTCAGGCGATGACACGTGTCACCGATCGGCTTCGCTCCCGGGTCGTAGCCGTGGGTTCCGGCAAGGGAGGAGTGGGAAAGTCGACGACCAGCGTCAACCTGGCGGTCACCGCGGCGCGGACCGGACGGCGCGTCGGTATCGTCGATCTCGACCCGCTCTCCAATATCGCCACGATCCTCGATGTCCGCGACGCCGACCTCGAACGCGTCCGGGAGCGCGTCGCGCGCGGCGAGCGATCGCTCGACGAGCAGACCGTTCGGCTCTTTCACAACGTAGACTTGCTCTTCCCCCGTCCGAAGCTTGATCGGGGAGCGAGCGCGCGGTTGCGCTCGGCCCTCTTCGACGATGCCGCCGAAGAGCTGTGCGATCGGTACGATCTCGTGATCTGCGACATGCCCGCGGGCATCGGTCGGGACGAGAATCTCGCCTTCCTGCCGTACGTAGGGTTGCTCATCATCGTGACCAATCCGGAGCCGACGGCGCACGTCTCGGCCGGCGGGTACATCCGCGTCGCGCTCGAGATCCGCCCCGACCTGCCGGTTGCGTTCTGGCACAACCGCCACCGCGAGATTCTGCCCGGCGGCTTCCACCCGACGGACGTGATCGCCAACTACAACCGCTACGTGGACGACGAGTTGCGCATCGATCCGCAGGCGAGCGCGCGGTTTGCGAACGTCGCGATCATCCCGGACGATCGCTCGCTCAACCTGCTCCAGCAGACGCTCTCGTTCGAGGCGCACGTCCTCGGGAAGGTGCTCGACGCGACGCAGATGCTTCACAAGGCGGTCATCGCCAGTATCGAGGCGGCGGGCGTAGTCGGAGGCGAGGCGGCGAACGAGCTGCGCTTCTACCTCAGCAGCCACTCCGGTACGCTCACCCCCGAGGAGCTCTCCGACGAGGCGGCCGAGCACCTCCGCTCGGCGCGAGCGACGGAGCGTCCCACCGGCAGCGGGCACGCGGGGATAGACGCGGCGGGGGTGGATACCTTCATCCACCGCTACGCCGATCATCCGCTGACGGCGCCGCTGCGCGAGGCGATCGTGGCGATCGAGCGCGCCGCCGAGCACGTGGTCGACCAGCAACGGCTCTTCGCCGCAGGCAGGGGTGACCGCCGCCCGATCCTGCAGGCGGCGTCGGCGACCCGTCGGCTCCTCGATCGGGTCAACCGGCACGCGAGCTCCTCGTTCGAGCGCAACGTCGGCGGCGTTTTGCTCTGCTACCTGGCGATGCTCCTGATCTGCGGCTCCCCGCGCGTCCGCCAGATCGTCAGCGGCGTGATCCCGCGGCGCTCGGAGGACGGGCGGATCGTACGGGACCGGCGCACGCAGATCCACAACCTCATCGAGCGCGACGAGGCGTACCACCGCCGTTACTTCGCGCTCGTACGGAAGCTCTTCCCGGTGCTCGTCCATCAGATCAACCGGCTCGTCGATCAGGCGGGCTGGAGCTCGCTCCTGCTTCGCTCGCCCGACGGATCGGTCAGCAAGAACGCGTACCTCAAGCTGCTGACGCACCTCCTTCACGACACGCTGCACGCGGGGCTGGGCGTCTACGTGGGGTTCCGGTACAACAACGCGGGGCGGGCGATCGAGGAGGGGGCGAAGAAGGTGCTCGCCGGAATCGGGTCGCGCTGAGGTGCCGGACGACGGCCGGGCGATCTCAGTAGCTCTGCGGCCGCCAGGTACCTTCGACCCACGCCTTCCACGAGTGCGGCGGCTCGCCCACGTACTCGTAGCGATCGAAGCGGTCGCCTTCGCCGTACATCCGTGGGTCACCCTGACCGCGCAGATACCCGCGCAACTCGTTCCAGAGGTCGCGGCGGACACCGTCGTACGTCGGGTCGTCCGCGAGGTTCTTCATGCACTCAGGGTCGCGTACGATCGCGTAGAGTTCCTCCGCCGGCCGCTTCCCGAAGGCAAGGTCGAAGTATCGTTCCTCGCCGCGCTCGTGCTGCTCGAGGATGAGCCTCTTCGTGGGCGAGCTGTCGCAGCCGGTGAAGCCCGTCTCGGGGTTGCCGGCGGGCCAACGGTCGGGCTCGAGGTTGCGGACGTAGAGGTACTCGTCGGTGCGCAGACAGCGGACCGGGTAGCCGACGTCGCCCTCGCGTCCGAGGTCGTGGCGTTCTCGACCCATGACCGCGCGATCGCGGGTGTGGTCGTGTCTCCCCGACGCCTGCGCGCGCAGCAGCCCCAGGAAACTGCGGCCGCTCATCTCCGGTCGCGTGTCGATCCCCGCCGCCTCCAGGAAGGTTGGGGCGATGTCGGTGAACGAGACCATGTCGGTGAGTACGCGTCCGCCGGTGGCGCTCCGGCCGGTCCCCGGGATCTCGAGGCGATCGGGCACCTGAGATCCGGTTCGTCCGGTGTGCGCGCGCCACATCGCCGCCATGGGCAGGTTGAAGTCGTAGTCGTACATATTCCCCTTGACGCGGGGAAACGGCATCCCGTTGTCCGACGTGACGACAACGAGCGTGTCGTCGAGTACCCCGCGCCGGTCGAGCTCGTCGAGCATCCGGCCCAGGTGCGCGTCGAACCATTCGACCTCGAACGCGTAGTCGGCGAGGTCCTCCTGGACCGTCGCGACCCGCGGGAGATAGGCGGGAATGTCGTCGCTCCTGACCCCGACGCCGTGCGCCGCTCCTTCTCCGGGATCGTACGGTCGGTGCGGTTCGTGACCGCCGTACCAGAAGCAGAACGGGGCACCGTCGGGTCTCGCGTCCAGGAAGGCGGCGAAGTTCGCCGCGTAGTCCTTGCTGCTGACTGCCGTACTCGGAGGTGCGAGAGTACGGTCGCAATACTCGGGGCCTGCCGGGTTGGTCGTGCGCCCACGACGTCGCCAGTCTCCGGGGGCCCAGCCCTTTCCGGTGTAGCCGACGTGGTAGCCCGCTTCGGCGAGGATGTCGGGATAGACGGGAAACTTGGCCGGCCAGACGTTCCAGTGGTCGCACGCCTCCTCCAGTTGCCAGGTATGGCGACCGGTGAGGATACTCGCGCGGCTCGGCGCGCACTTCGGGTTCGTCGTGAAGGCGTTCGTGAAGAGAACGCCCTCCCGTGCCACGCGGTCGAAGGCCGGCGTTCGCACGATACGATGCCCGTAGGCGCTCATGTGCGACGCGTCGTCGGCGATGGCGAAGAGGATGTTCGGACGGTCGGCCATCGTTCAGGACCTTTCTCTGAATAGCTTGATCGGTTGCCCGTCCGGACCTTTCATGAAGGCGATGCGGATGGGGTAGGGCTCTTCTGCCGCGGCGTGCACGTCGCGCGGTGCCGTCTGTTCGGCGGCGCCTTGGGCGAGCGCGTGCTCGTACGCGGCGTCCACGCTGTCGGTCTTCAGCGCGAAGTCGATCAATGCGCCCTGCTGTCCGGCCGTCGCCGGCTTCTCGAACATCTCGAGGATCGCACCGTCTCCCACGTCGAGCATAGCCGCACGAGGGTCGTCTCCCCAGCGGCGGACGACGCTCATGCCGAAGGTTCGGCCGCAGGAATCGACCGATCGATCGAGGCGGGCGACGTTGAGCGCTACGTGGTGCAGTCGGGCAGCGTGTTTCATGGAACCTCCTCTGCCATGATAGATCGGCGGCAGCCGGGAGGCAAGCGCCGGTGTGCCGCTACAGCTCGAGTGCCGCTCGCTGCGCGGCGTGGATCTCCGTGATCCCGCCGTCCGCGGTGTCCATGAGTCGGTTGAGCTCCTCGCGCGTGAAGACGCCCCGTTCGCCGGTGCCCTGGACCTCGACGAGATCCTCGTCGCGCTTGACGACGTTCATGTCCACCTCCGCCTGCGAGTCGTGCTCGTAGTCGAGGTCGCAGACGATCCGGCCACCCACGATTCCTACGCTCACCGCCGCCACCTGCCCGAGGAGGTAGTAGTCGGCGCCGGAGAGACCGGAGTCGGCGGCGAGCGTGGAGAGCGCGTCGTAGAGCGCTACCCAGCCGCCGGAAATGGCGGCGGTGCGCGTGCCCCCGTCCGCCTCGATGACGTCGCAGTCGATCGTGATGGAGACCTCGCCGAGTTTCGTCATGTCCACCGCGGCGCGGAGGCTGCGCCCTACGAGTCGCTGGATCTCGGTGCTGCGACCGTCAGGCTTGCCGATCTCGCGCCGTTTTCTGCCTCCGGGCGTGCTGCCCGGCAGCATCGCGTACTCAGCGGTGATCCAGCCGTTGCCGGTGTCGCGCAGGAACGATGGCACCGACCGGTCGATGCTCGCCGAACACATGACCTGTGTGTTGCCAAAACCGACAAGGCACGAACCGGCCGGGTTTCGAAGCGCGTTTCGTTTGAACCCGAGCTCTCTCATGAGTCGACGACCACTCCCTTCGTGAGGATGACGTTCGCGTAGAGTGCGCTCTCCCCGGTAGCGACGATCGCGTACGCCCGCCTTGCCCGTTCGTAGAACGCGAACCGTTCGACGAGGTCGATGCCCGTGGCGTCGGGGGATTGTCGTTCTATGATGTCGCGATACGTCTGCCAGATGGGCGGCTCGTCGCCGCCTCCGTCCACGACGGCCATGAGCGCGACCGGCGAATCGACAAAGGTGTCGAGCGGGAAGAGCCCGAGCACCGCCTCCAACAGCGGCGCCACCGGGTGTCCGTCGCAGCGCACGAGACGTTGCGCCATCGACGCGGCGGGGAAGTTCCCGTCACCGATTACGAGCTCGTCGCCGTGTCCCATCTCCATGAGGATCTTCAAGAGATCGGGGGGGAGGATCGATGGTATTCCTTTGAGCATTGCACTCTCCTTCCGGCGGTTTGCCCGTGGCGCGCTCTCGGCACTCCGGACGAACCCAGCGTAGCCGTGTCTGCGTGCGCGGTCAATCGGCGTGCGCGGTCAATCGGCGTGCGCGGTCAATCGGCGTGCGCGGTCAATCGGCGT
>CAZVEF010000027.1:7074-23055 GCA_964625715.1 uncultured Spirochaetaceae bacterium
GCGTGCGCGGTCAATCGGCGTGCGCGGTCAATCGGCGTGCGCGGTCAATCGGCGTGCGCGGTCAGCCGCCCCGCGGGCGCCGCCCGGCTAATCGGCGTGGAAGACCTCTTCGAGCGGTGTGACGACCGGAGAGTTATCCGGGTTGACCTCCATGAGGTCTGCCATGGAGTCCCACCACTTTCGCATAATCGTGGTCTCCGGAAGACCGTCGACCTCGTTCGGCTCGGTGACTTTCTGCACCGCAAAGAGGGTGAGCGTCGTGCGGTCGAGGAAGATCGTGTAGTCGCGCACCCCGCGGGCGGCGAGCTCCCGGGCGAGCTCGGGCCAGATCTCGTCGTGACGACGCTTGTACTCGGCCTCCTTGCCGGGCTTGAGCTTCATCGTGAACCCTCGGCGTTCCATACGACCTCCGGCCTACGCCTTGTCGCGCTTCGAGAGCACCTGCTGCTCGTAGCTCGCCACGTCCCGCATCCACTCTGCTCCGGGAGGGACGTCCTGCCTGCGGCAGAACTCGTTCCAGACCGCGCCGAACGGCATCGTCTTTGCCTCTTCCTGGAGCGCGAGCCGGTCGCCGAGTCTCCACTCCTGCTCGGCCTTCCTCACCTGCTCGATCGGTTCGAGCAGCGAGAAGAGCGCGCCCTTCAGCGCGGCACGCGTCCCGATCACCCACGCTTCGATCCGGTTGATGCTCGCGTCGAAGAAGTCGAGCGCGACGAACACGCGATCCCATGCGCTCGCTCGGGTGATCTCGCGCATGATCGCGCGAGTCTCGTCGTCGAAGAGGACCACGTGATCGGAGTCCCAGCGAACAGGGCGGGAAACGTGCAGCAGCAGCTGCGGGAAGAACGGCAGGAGCGCGCTGACCTTCTCGGCGATCGACTCGGTCGGGTGGTAGTGCCCTGCGTCCATGCAGAGCAGCGTCTTCCTCGACTGCGCGTAGGCGAGGTAGAACTCGTGCGAACCGACGACGTAGCTCTCGCTCGCGATGCCGAAGAGCTTGCTCTCCACCGCGTCGAGCGTATGGGCGGGATCGAGCTTCTCGGCGAAGACCGTGTCGAGCGCCTCCACGAGGAGCTCCCGGTGGAGGAGCCGGTCCGCCGGTTGATCCTTCCAGCCGTCGGGGATCCAGAAGTTGTCGATGCTCGGCGTGCCGAGTCGGCGGCCCATCTCTGCGGATATCAGCCGTGATCGGCGGCCGTGCTCGATCCAGAACTCGCGGATCGAGCGGTCACGGTGGGCGAGCGTGAACCCGTCGTCCGATTTCGGATGCGAGAAGAACGTCGGGTTGAAGTCGAGCGCGAGCCCCATCTGCTTCGCCCAATCGATCCAGCCGCCGAAGTGCGCCGGCTCGATCTCGTTCCGATCTATCTGTTTCCCACCGTTCTCGAGATAGATAGCGTGCAGGTTGAAGCGGTGCGAGCCCGGGATGAGACTGTACGCTTTTTCGAAGTCGGCGCGCAGCTCGTCCGGGGTTCGGGCCTTCCCGGGGTAGTTCCCGGTGGCGAGGATGCCACCGGTGAGCGGACCGGTGCTTTCGAAGCCGGTGACGTCGTCGCCCTGCCAGCAGTGGATGGATATTCCGATCTTCGAGAGCTCCTCGAGTGCCCGTTCCGTGTCGACGCCGAGCTCTGCGTACATCTCGCGCGCGGCCTCGTAGCTTGCCTGGATTCCTCGGTCGTTCATGCAGCCTCCGGGCCCCATTGTCGCCCGTTTCGGGCCGCCTGTGAATGGACAGATCGATCCGGCGGATGTAGATTTCGGTCATGGCCGTTCCCGAGGGTGCTCCCGGCCTCGCACAGAACGGTAACCGCATTCACTACCTCACCCCTCCGCAACAGGTGCGGGCCTTTGGGACCTGGTGCGTCACGGTGGGCGAGGCATGTACGCGTCCCGGCGGCGAGTACCCGCCCGACGGCATGCGTCACCCTCACCGCTACCGCGCCGTCAGCGCCGAGGGGCGCGTGCTCGACGAGCTTCAGCTCGTCTTCATCGCCGGGGGCAGCGGCGTTTTCGAGGACGCCTCGGGGGCGGCCCGCCGCGTGGAGGCCGGCTCGTGCTTCGTCCTCGCACCGGGGCGCTGGCACCGGTACCACCCGTACCCTGCTACCGGTTGGCGCGAGTACTGGGTCGGGGTCCGTGGCCACCTGGCAGGTCGCGCAATCGAGTTGCTGCGGGTCGGCGCAAAGGGCCCGGTCATCAGGCCCGGCAACGACGAGGAGATCGCCGCGCTCTACGAGCGGCTGCTCCGGCTCGCGGCGATCCACGACACGGTCGCCCACGTCGAGATGGCCGCGGAAGTGCTGAAACTCGTCGCGTTCGTCGCGCGCGGTGCGAGCGAGGGAGATCGACCGGCACCGGATGAGGCGGTGGAGCATGCGATACGCCGGATGCGCGCGTCGGTCGCCGGGCGAATCGACGTGGCCGAGCTCGCCCGGGACTGCCGCGTCAGCGAATCGACCTTCCGCCGTTCGTTCCGCAGCAGGACCGGCTCGTCACCGTACCGGTACTACATGGCGCTGAAGGTGAACGCGGCCAAGCGCGAGCTCGCCCATTCGGCTCTGCCGGTCAAGGCAGTCGCCGAGACGCTCGGGTTTACCGACCAGTACCATCTCTCGCGCGTGTTCAAGGAGTACACCGGGGTCTCACCGTCGCAGTGGCGACGCGGCAGAGGATAGGCTACCGCGTTTCGGTCCGGCTCAGATGTGGAAGATCTTCCTGAACTCCGCGTGGTGCTCGCGCAGCCGCTTGTTGATGAACAGGATCAGAAGGAAGAGCGACAGCGCGCACGCGAACGCGATGAGCGACCAGCTTACCAGCAGCTCGCCCGAACGTGCACGGTTGATGACGAGCTCGAGGCCCACGACGAACAGGCCCGCGCCGAGCACGCCGACCGCCACGCCCTGCAGCGTGTTCAGGTGCAGCCGCGAGACGATCAGCGCGACGACACCGGTCACCGCGGCTACGAGGAGCGCGATGGGCAGTCCGAGCTCGAGAAACCACTCCTGTTCTCCGATCAGCAGGTCGAGCAGAAGCAGGAACCCGGCGACGATCGCGGTCTCTACCAGCAGCAGCGCCGCCGGCGTGCGGACGAAAGCGATGAATGCCGCGGCGAACAGGTAGACGAAGCCGATCGCGAGCAGCGGATAGAGCGACCACGAGAGGGCGAAATCGGAGGCGAAATCGGAGGCGAAGATCACGATCCCGGCCGTGAAGGCGACGAGCGACACCATCTCGAACAGCCAGATCTTCGCGCTGCGGACCGTCTGCTCGTCCTCGGGCGTGACGCTCGCGTCCGGGCGCAGCGTGTTCTCCTGGTCCTGCTCCGATTCCTTCTGACGCCGGGCCTCCTCGGTGACGGGATCGCCGCAGAGCGGGCACTCCTGGAGCCCCTCCTCGATCAACACGCCGCAGTTCTTGCACTTGGTCATGAATGCTGCTCCGTTACGATGACATTGAGTCCATCGCGGACGAGCGCGCGGAAGAATCCGCGTTCGACCGCTCGATTCTGGATTACGCTGCCGAAGGTCACGTAGAGCTCGTCGGCGTAGCTCGCGACCGCGCAACACGTCTTGTACGACGTATTCGGGCCAAGAACGAAGCCCACCGACTTGACGTACGGGCGCGCCTCGTCCGGAAGAATGAATCGACCCAGGTTCGAAACGACCCCGGAATAACTGCGGTCGCCGATCGTCCGGTGGAGGTAGCCGAGATAGGCGTCCTTCAGCACGCGCGGGACGACCCGCACGAACCGGTTGCGCTCGCCGCCGACGTTGCGCGCGATCTGCCTGGCGAGCTCGTTCGGTTCGATCTGAATGTTCATCTCGTGGTGCACCCGGCGGACGATGCTCTCGAGTTGCCAGTCGCCGAGCCCGAGGTCGATCTCCGGAGAGACGAAGAGCGAGAAGTTGCGCATGGTCTGTGAGGGGTAGAGGCGCCGCATGTTCACCGGCACCTCGATGCGGATGATTTTCGACCGCGGCTTGAACAGTCCTTCGGCCTGGTGCTCGTATACCGATTTGATCGAGTCCATGTAGAGGGACACGATGTACTCGGTGAGCGTCGCCCCATAGCGCTTCGCGGCTGCAAGGGCATCTGCAACCGGAAGGCGTCCGGTCACCGTCCGGTAGCCCCGGACGAACGGTACTCCGCCCACGTGATACGCCGGTTCAAGGTTCGGTGCCTTGGGCACGCCCGGTCTGTAGAGCCGCTGGAACGCGTCCTGATACTCCTCGTGCGGTACCGGTGACTCCGGATCCATGAGGAGGGAACCGGGTGAGACGTCGGCTCCAGTCAGCCGGAGATACTCGACGATGAGCGAGCCGAGGAAACGCATCGCGCCGTATCCGTCGGTGAGAACGTGCGAGAAGTCGGCTGCGACCGTGCCCTCGCGGGCGTAGACGTGCAGCAGTTGCTCGTCGGTGCGGTTGAGCAGAATCTGCGTCAGCGGGTGCCGCGGAAGCGGTCGGATGAGGGGGTAGCGGTCGTGGCGCTGCAGGTAGTACCAGAAGAAGCCACGCTTGAGGTGGACCTGGTAGTAGGGGACGCGGTCGAGCAGTCGGTCGAGCGCTTCCTGCAGCTCCGCGATTCGCACCGGTTCCTGAAGCGTCACCGAAACGCGAAACACCGCAGGGGTCGCGTCGTTGTGAGCCGGAGGATAGATTTTCGCCGCGTTGTCCAAGCGCAGCCAGTCGTCGTCGATGGGTAGTTCACTCATACGGTGCGCTTCTCTGTGCAGCGCCTAGAGTACTGTCGGCGAGCCGGTTGAACAAGATCGGCTCAGCCGAATGCCGCTTCGAGGAGCGGCATGAGCGGGTCGTGGCGCATCACGAGAAAGTAGAACAGCGAGGCGAACCAACCGTGGAGGACGCCGATGGGCCAGAGATTGCGGGTGCGGAAGAAGATAAGCGTCGTCGCCGCGCCCATGAAGAACGTCGCGATCATCAGGTCGGTCTCGGGAAAGTGGATCGCGCTGAAGGCCAGCGCGGAGACCATGACGATTACGAATTCCGGTGTGCGTTCGCGCGTAAGTGCCATGAGGTTATCGGCGAGCAGCGCGACGAGCAGGAACTGCTGGATCAGGCCCCAGGCGGGGTACAGCAGCAGGATGAGCGCGAGGTTACCGTTGACCACCGCCCCGCCGGCGAAGACGGCGTAGAGGACGCAGAACGCGGTCCCCGCGGCAAGCGCGAGACCGCTCAGGACGGTCGCCTCGCACACGCCTGCCTTCCGGAACCCCCACCGCTGGAGGATCGTCGGGTTCGCCTTGTGCCGCAGGACCACGTAGGATGCCCAGAACGCGATCGCGCCTACCGTATACGCGAGGTCGAGTCCGAGCCAGTCGGCGAGGATGAACTTCCCTGCGGCCGTGATACCCGCCGCGACGAGCTCGGTCGCGCGGCCCCGCAGGCTCTCGCGAAGCTTCGGCAGTCTGATGTGTCTCACAGGTCCTCCAGCGGCGAGCATAGCCGAGAACGCGACGCCGGTCACCCACGCTGACCTGCTGATGGGAGGTGACATCGGGGCGCGCAATCTGCTATGATCGGCCCTGGAACCTCCAGAGCATCCCATGTCCAACACAACCGACTACCGCGAACACGTCCCGGACTCAACCTACGCGCAGCGGTGCGCCGAATTCCGCCGCCTGACGCTCGCGTCGGCGGGAACCGGGCCTTACACCGAGCTCGTCCGGCTCATCGAGGGCGAGTCCCCCGATCCGGCTCTTCTCGTCGGTGCCGCGGAGAAGCTGGGCGCGCGCATCGACTGCGCCGACTTCCTGCTGCACGGCATCCTCGCGATCCTCCATCGGTTTCCGGAGTCCGAGGACGGCGGCGATCTGCTGGGTGACCGGGTGCGCGAGACGTTGCGCGGCGCGGTTCTCGGGTTCAAGTACTGGCCCGACGAGCCGGGTGCCGACAGCATGTGCACCTGGACCGAGAATCACCAGATCATGTTCGCTGCAGGAGCGTACCTCGCCGGGCAGCTCTATCCGGACGAGGTGTTCACCAACTCGGGTCGGACGGGGCGCGAACAGATGAACAGATTCCGCCCGCGGATCGAGCGATGGCTCGATCTGCGGTTCCGCTCCGGCTTCAGCGAGTGGCTGAGCAACGTCTACTACAACGAGGACATGCCGCCGCTGCTGAACCTCGCCGAGTTCGCCCACGACCCCAAGCTGGGACGCAGGGCGGCGATGGTGCTCGACGTGATCCTGCTCGACATCGTGCTGAACCAGTTCCGCGGCACGCTCGGGTCAACCCACGGCCGCAGCTACGAGCGACACAAGGTCGACGGCGGACGCGAGTCGACCGGCCCGGTTATGCGCCTCGTCGCGGGTACGAACCGGTTCCAGGTGGGCAACATGAGCGCGACGCTTCTGTCGGTCGGCGCACGCTACGCGGTTCCCGCCGTCCTTGCCGAGATCGCCGCCGATGTCGAACGCCCGGAAGTGGAGAACCGGCAGCGCATGGGGATTCGCATCGGCGACGCCGAGCAATGGGGTCTCGGGTTCCGGTCGCTCGAGGACGGTATGGTCTTTCTCAGCCTCGAGGCGTATCTGCACGAGAGAACCGCCTCGCTCACGCTGCGGATGCTCGACGAGTTCGACTGGTGGCAGAACGAGTTCTTTGCGCCGTTTCGCCGGCGTCGCGGTCTCATTCGTCTTGCTCGACGTACCGGCCTGATCCGTCCGCTCGTTCGGGCGTTCGAGCGCGATCTGACGGGAAACACCCGTGAAGAGGTGAACACCTACACGTACCGCACGCCCGACTACATGGTCAGCTGCGCGCAGGACTACCGGGCCGGATACCGGGGCGACCAGCAGCATGTCTGGCAGGCGACGCTCGGCCCGCGGGCGGTCGTGTTCACGACGCACCCGGCGAATTCGGGACGGGACGGGGAGGCGGGTACGCCCAACTACTGGACCGGATCCGGTACGCTGCCGCGGGCGGTGGCCTACAAGAACGTCGTGATCTGTCACTACCGCATCGATACATCGCCGGGGCTCTACGCCCGCAACCGCGAGCTCGTCACGCACGCGTGGTTTCCGCGCGACGAGTTTGACGAGGCGTGCGAGCGCGACGGCTGGGTTTTCGCCAGGCGCGGTGACGGATACCTCGCGCTCTGGTCCCAGCACCCGTACGAGTGGCAGGGGTCGACGGAGGTGATCGCGATTGGCAGAACGAATATCTGGATCTGCGTGTGCGGACGACGCACGACCGACGGCTCGTTCGAGGGGTTCTGCGGTCGCATCGCCGGGGCAACGATCAGCGTTGCCGGACGAGGCGCGCACGAGCGCGTCGAGATCGATGTACTGCCGCACGGGAGGATCGGCTTCGGATGGACCGGACCGCTCACCGTCGGCGGCTGGGAGATGCCGATCACCTCGCATCGGCACGGCAGCCCGTACCCGGTCGTGGAGGGCTACAAGCGCTACGACAACGCCTACGTCTCGGCCGAGTTTCCCGCCTACCAGGTCCAGGTCCGGTGCAACGATGAGAGCCTGACGCTCGACTGGCGGGATCAGGCACGAGGAGCGAGCGCGTTTCTCTGAGAACGACCCGAAAGGAGCGACTATGGAACTGGGACTGCAGAGCTACTGTCTGCGCGGGATCAAGGACAACGACGACGTCGCCGCCGCCGTGCGCGCCTGCGGACTGCGCCGGATAGAGGTGTGCGCGGTTCATGCGGCGTTCGACGACCCGGAAGGAGTCGGCACGCTCGCATCCCGATACCGCGAGAACGGCGTGCCCATCGTAAGCATCGGCGTGAACCGCATCGGCGGCGACCGCGAGGCCGCGGAACGGCTCTTTGCGTGTGCGAACGCGGCCGGCCTCGAGCGGATGAGCGTCGACTTCCCGATCGAGGGAGTCAGCGAAGCGCTCGCGCTCGCCGACGAGCTTTCGGAGAAGCACGGCGTGCTGCTGGGGATACACAACCACGGCGGACGTCACTGGCTCGGCTCGCAGCAGGCCCTGCGGTGGGTCTTCGCGCGAACGAGCTCCCGGATCGGGCTCAGCCTGGATACGGCGTGGGCGCTGGACGCCGGGCACGACCCCATCGAGCTCATCCGCGAATTCGGCGAGCGGCTGCACATCGTGCACATCAAGGACTTCGTCTTCTCCGGTGCTCGCGTGCCCGAAGACGTTGTCGTCGGTACCGGCAATCTCGACCTTGCGCTCCTCGACGCAACGCTGCGGGAGGCCGATTTCTCCGGCGAGGCGATCCTCGAGTACGAGGGGGACGTCGACGATCCGATGCCGGCGCTGCGGGAGTGTGTGGCGAAGGTCGCGCGCGAGATGTCGCTGGTCACCGTTCCGCACCAGGCGTAGGCGCAACTCCGCGCGTGCAGGCGACTACCGCTTTCGCTGCTGCGGTGATAGAGTAGCCGTCATGAAGAAGCTGCTCGTGTTCATCGCGATCTACCCGCTCGTCGCGCTGCTCTCCCTGCGGGTGGGCGCGGTTCTCACCGGGTTCTCCGGCGTCGGGTCCTTTTTCCTGGGAGCGCATCCGGTGCTCGTCGTCGTAACGCTCGCAGTCGGGTTCGCGATCGGCTCCTACCTGCTCGGTGCGATCAGCGGCGACTACTCGTGGGTGGATCGTCTCTGGAGCACCGCCCCGGTCGCCTTTGCGTGGGTGTACGCGGTCCGATCTTCGCTCGCGACGGCGCCCACCGTCGCTGCGATCCTGGTTACCGCCTGGGGCCTGCGCTTGTCGTACAATTTCGCTCGACGGGGCGGGTACACGACGATGGAGGATTACCGTTGGCCGATCCTGCGCGCGCGCATTGGGAACCCGATTCTCTGGCAGCTGTTCAACCTGCTTTTCATCTCGGGCTTTCAGGTGTCGCTGCTGGTGCTCTTCACCGCACCCGTCTATCGGCTCGCAACGCTCGAAGGGACCGTCTCTCCGCTCACGCTGGGGGCGGCGATGTTCGCCTTCCTTCTGCTGCTGGCCGTCGAGACGATCGCCGACGGCCAGCAGTGGACCTTTCAGAACATCAAACACGGAGTGCTTCCGGGAGGCATCCCGCCGCGCTGGTTCTCCATCGGTTCCGCCGACGCGTCGACCGGCCTGCAGGAGGATCTCGAGCGAGGGTTCCTCACGCACGGTCTCTTTCACTACAGCCGCCACCCGAACTACTTCGGTGAGCTGGGCGTCTGGTGGGTGCTCCACCTCTTTGCAGCGATCGCGGGAGGCGGTTTGCTCCACTGGACCGGCGCGGGCGCCGTGCTGCTGACGGCGCTCTTCGTCGGTTCGACGCGGTTCACCGAGTCGATTTCGTCTGCTCGCTATCCACGCTACAGCGACTACCAGGCCCGAACGTCGGCGATCGTTCCGTGGCCCCCGGCACCGCCTGCCGAACAGCAACAGGTCGGCTGAGCTTCGGCCGGGGCATCCCTGCCGCGCAGCAGCTCGTCGCGGTCACGCGCCGCGACGAACAGCGTGGACGGCCCGAAGACCTCTTCGCTGAGGCTGCAGTCGCGCAGCAGCGCCGACGCGCCACCGCCCGGCCGACGAGCTCAGACGTCCCGGGGTGCGAGCTGCGCGCCGCCACGATGACCGGACAGCCGGCCGCGTCGTCGACCTCGTCCTCCGTTGCCTCTGCGAAGCTCGTGGGAAGCAGGTCTCCTGCAACAGGCGAGACGGCCCGGCAAACCGGCGCTGGCCAAAGCTTCGCTGCTCCACTACGATGGCGGGGCCGAGGAGGTGGTGTGCGCTACAAGCTGATCGTGTCGGATGTCGACGGGTGCCTCGCGCCCGAGGAATCGGCCGCGTGGGACTTCCGGGCGTTCTCGCGGCTCGCCGCGCTCGCCCGCGGTGACGACGGGCGGGAGCCGCTGCCGCTCACGCTGTGTACGGGTCGGCCCCAGCCGTACGTCGAGGTGTTGATGAAGCTGCTTGACGTGCGCCTGCCCGCGATCTGCGAGGGCGGCGCGGTACTCTACGCTCTTTCGGACAATCGCTCGGCGTACGGTCCGGGGGTGACGCCGGAGCGGCTCGAGGAGCTCTACGAGATCCGGCGCTTCATCTCGAGCGAGCTCCTGCCGCGCTACCAGGACGTCGTCTACCAGTTCGGCAAGGAGGCGCAGATCAGCCTCTACGCGGAAGAACCGGCGCGCATTCCTCGCCTCGCCGAGGAGGTCCGGCGGTTCGCCGGTCGCTTCGTCGACGACCCCGTGGAGGTAAGCGCCACGCGGTATTACCTCAATATCTCGCTGCGCGGGGTGGACAAGGGGAGCGCGCTGCGGACGCTGCTCGCCGGTCTGGGCATCCGACGCGAAGACGTCGCTTCGATCGGCGATACCGCAGGCGACCTCCCGCTGCGCGAGGAATCGGTGTTCTTCGGCTCACCCGCGAACGCGACCGAGGAGGCCCGGGCGCACGCCGACTACGTCTCCGAACATCGGGACGTGCACGGCGTGCTCGACATCATCGAGCGGATCACGCGGTAGGCGGTGCGTTCCCGATCGGAGCGAGCGCCGACCTGCCGGTCAGCATGTTGGCGACGATCCGACCGCAGAGCGAGGCGGAGATCACCCCGCCGGGCCACAGCGCGTAGTGTCCCGCGCACAGTACGTTCTCTACGGAGGTTCTGATCCGGTTGAGCCCCGGAAACCGCCATACCGGCGATACCTGGTCGTCGTAGCACCACCCGCCGGTCGATCCGTACGAGTTGAACGAGAAGCGCTGGATCGACAGCGGCGTGCCGACCTCCATGTACTCGATCCGGCTCTCGAGCCCGGGTACGAATCGCTCTGCGAGCCGCACGAGCTGCATCCCCACCTGCTGCTTGAACTCGCGGTATTCGCGCGTGCGGCGGTGCGAATCGCCGCCGTTGCGCCAGTAGTCCTGCCAGCGGTACGAGCTGTAGGTCTGCAGCGTCAGGGCCGATTTTCCCGCCGGAGCGGACGGGCTCTCGAGCCCGAAGTGATTGAGCGCCACCCACATCCGACTGTGGACATCCTCCGGGGAGCCCGGGTCCGGGAAGATGACGTCGTAGTTCGGGAAGTAGAACGGGTGCTGAGCGCCTCCGAGCGCCCGCGAGAGCTCCTCGTCGCTCATGTCGAGGCCCAGGTAGACGCTGACGATCTCCTCGGTCAGTCGGGTATTCCGCACGCGCTCCACGAAGCGCGGGGCGAAGTATCGAGGCCCCAGGACGCGCTCGACGAGCCGGAGATAGTCGCCGGCGTAGACGATCCGGTCGGCCTCGATGCGCTCGCCGTCGGCGAGCGTCACGCCGGTCGCCCGGCCGGTGGTCTCGTCGACGTCGATCGTCTTCACCTCGGTGTTGAAGCGCGCGGTGCCGCCGTGCTCGACGAACCGATCGGTCAGACGGTCGTGCAACGACTGCATGCCGCCGACCGGGTACCAGTAATCGTTCGACCAGATGTGCCAGAACCCTGCGAAGAAGAGAAACGGCATCCGGTAGTAGCCGACCTGCGTGAACCAGTTCCGCAGGCCCGGGTTCCGGACGACCGAGCACGCCTTCTCGCGGTAACGGAACGTCGACCACCGCTTCAGGCGCGGCAGCCAGGGCGCGACGCGATTGAGACTCGATGCGCTCGGGCGGTTCAGCAGCGGGAAGTCCCACGGGTCGTAGTTGGTCGAGAGGAAGCGCGAGACCTGCTTCACCTGTTTGAAGAGCGGAGCGATACCCGGTTCATCCGGGAATGCCGACCGCAGCTCGTGCTCGACCTGGTCCGGCGAGTCGACGTAGAAGTCGAAGTCGTCCGATACCATGCGGTAGCGCGCCTTGACGAAGTCGTCGGGGCCCACGCCGATCAAGTCGCGGAGGATGGGAAAGACGAGCCCCAGACTCTCGAACGACTGGTCGCCGCCGTCGAACGAGAAGCCGTTCCGCTGGAAGCCCGACATGTTACCGCCGGCGTGATGGTTCTGCTCGAGCATCACGACGTTCTGCCCGGCGCGCGCGAGGTAGCTCGCGCAGACCTGTCCGGCGATGCCCGCTCCGACTACCGCAGTGTCGTACCTCATGGGCTAAGTATCGCGGTCTTGCCGTATCCGCTCAACGAAGCGTCGCAGTCAGGAATTCGACCCGGAGAGTCGGGCGAACAGGTCCCGGTAGATCGAGTCACGGTCGAGCCGATACGCGAAGCGGCACGGGTGTCTCCGGGGATCGTGGATGTACGAGCCGTCGGTCGCCACGCGCGGTGCGGGAATTGCGAAGCTCGACACCGACTCCGGGATCACGAGCCACGCGATTGCGGCGATGTCCCAGATCTCCTTCGACCAGACGCCTGCAGCCGGGCCGTACTCGGCGAACCGGTCGTAGAGGAATCGCGACAACGGCTGGTCGAGATCCAGATAGGCGGCGAGCTCCTCGCGCGTCGTGGTGAGGTGGCTCGAGACGCCCATCGCCGGTACCACGTAGAGCGGGACACCCGAGTCGAAGACGACCCGGGTTGCGGTGACGTCTCCGTTCAGATTGAACTCGCCGTTGCCCGGCCAGTACGGGTAGTTGCCGCCCAGCCACACGACCGTGCACCGCTCGGCGAGCCGCGGCTCCATGATCAGCGCCGAGGCGACGTTCGTGATCGCGCCGATCGCGATGATCGTCAGCCGGTCCGAATGCGTCGCGCTCATGCCGCGCTCGACCATGTCGCGGGCCGCGTCGTTCTCCACAGGCGTCTTCGCGTCGGGAAGCGTCCGGTCGGCTCCGCGAAAGTGGGGGAAGTCGCTCATGCCGAGCCGTGAGAGAAGCTGTCGAATCTCTTCGTAGCTCTTCTCCATGCCGTCGCCCGGAGAGTCTGATCGTCTGTTGTGGAAGGGGGCGGCGTAGAGCGCTTCCGGTCGCACGACGTCGAAGGACCGGAGAAGATAGGCGACCGCGAACTGGTCGTCGATTTCGTTGTAGGTGTCGGTATCGAGCACCACACGGGGGCTGGCTCCTGAGCCGGGGTTCGGCGGCGGAAACATCGGTTCGGACATGATGAGCACCTCCACGCTCGAGCTGATGCAATCGTGCCAGAGCAAGTCGAGTCTGTCTACGCCCTGTCCGTCCGCCGGTGATCGTGGGTAGCTTGAAGCCATGGGACGCGACGGTGAGGAAGAGGGGCGAATACTCATCGGGACCTCCGGCTGGCAGTACGATTCGTGGGTCGAGCCGTTCTACGGTGGATCGGCCGCCAGTCTCGATGTGTACGCCGCGAAACTGCCCACCGTGGAGATCAACGGAACCTTCTACGGGCTGCCCGACCGGAACGTCGTCGCCGACTGGGCCGCGCGCGCCGCGGAGGGCTTCGTCTTCTCCGCGAAGGCGAGCCGATACATGACGCACATGAAGAAGCTCAAGGACCCCACCGAGCCGGTCGCCAGATTCTTCGACGCGATCGCTCCGCTGGGCTCCTCGCTCGAGGTGGTGCTCTTCCAGCTTCCGCCGAAATGGCGCTGCAATCCCGACCGGCTCGCCACGTTCCTCGATGCGCTGCCCGACAGCTACCGCTACGCCTTCGAGTTTCGAGACCCGACGTGGTACGCGGAGGAGATCACGGCGCTGCTGCGCGCGCACGGCGCCGCCTTCTGCATCTACCATCTGGGAGACCACCGTTCTCCGTCGACGGTCACGTCGGACTACGTCTACGTCCGTCTCCACGGCGCCGCCGGACGCTACCGGGGTTCGTACTCGAACGACGAGCTCGCGGCGTGGGCGGGGGCGGTCACCTCCTGGGCACGCAGCGGCCGCGACGTGTATCTCTATTTTGATAACGACCAGGAAGCGGCTGCTCCGCGGGACGCGATGCGACTCGTCGCCATGGTCTCGTGATTGCCTGCGGGGTGCTGTGCGCAGTTTGCGCGACCCGCTGCGACCGTGTACCCTGCCGTTATGATCGTCAGTGACCGCAGAGGCGCTGTCGGGTACCTGGCTGATGGCAACGGGCCGGGGCTCGCATGATTCGCGTCGCGTCCGGCTACGAACCGCAGCGACTCACCCTCGTGCTCCCGTACGGCATCGCGGTCGCCGGGCTGCTCGTGCTCATCATCTTCTCGCAGCGTATTCCGGGTGACGCGATCCGGCTGGACCGCGGCTGGCAATACACGTGGGACGACATCACTGCCGAAGAGGTGGTCGCCGGAGTCGGCAGCTGGAACGACATCGACTATCCGAGCAACCCCCCGGGCCGCGACGGCCGCTCCTTCGTCTGGTTCAGGCGCGAGCTCCCGCGCGTACCGGTTGTGGACCCGCACGTGTTCGTCTTCAGCATCGATACGGCAGCGCGGGCGTACGTGGACGGTCGGCCGGTGTACCGATGGAACGACTGGACCGCCGAAGAGCCCCCCGCGTTCGCCGGCTGGCCACCGAACGTGATCGAGCTGCCCGACGACTACGAGGGGCGAACGCTCTCCGTTCGCGTCGCGTCCGACTACCGCGACATCGGGCTCTGGGGAACCATCTTCCTCGGCAGCGAGCGGACGATCTACAAGTCCATCCTCGTGCGCGATCTGCCGCTGCTCGCCATCGTCGTCGTTTGCATCGCCGCAGTCGTCATCATGACCGCGCTGGTGAGACCGCACCCGTCCTGGAGCGGTGTGGCGCTGGGAGTGCTGCTCGCAGCTCTCGCAGTCGCGGTGATGTCGGGGGGCTTCAGCAGCGTCGTGCTGCTCGACGACCCGTTCTTCTGGTTTGTGGTCGAGACGAACGCCTACGTGGGGGTGGTGGGGATCGCGGCGCTCGTGATCCGGGGCATGGTGGCCCGGCCGCTTCGGGTCTGGACGACTGTCTACCTCGCTTTCGTGGTGGTCACGGCGATTGCCGCGAACGGTGGCACGGCCCTGGGCCTGCTCGAGCTGCACAATTTCATCCCGGCGATCGACGCGCTCACCGTCGTAGGTGTCGTGCTCGTGAGCGCGCTCCTGATCACGCGCCGTGTCGAGGCGGGCGAGCATCGCTTTCTCGCCTCGAATTTCGCGATCATGGGGGCGCTGTTCAGCGTGAGCCTGCTCGTCTCCTACGGGGCGATTCCCTGGGTCGACAACGTGGTCGCGCTCGTCGTCCTGCAGTTCGTGGCCGGGCTGGTGTACGAATTCCTCCGCCAGTACAGGTTCGTGGTCGTGCAACTCGAGGGGATGGCGACTACCATGGAGGAGCGCATCGACGAGCGAACACGCGTCCTCGCAGAGATCAACCGCACACTCGCCCGCGAACGTGAGTTCTTCGCCGAGGAGTCCCGCCACGATCCGCTGACCGGTCTCTACAATCGCGCCTACGTCGATCGGTTTCTCGGCCGGTTGCTCGACCCGGACGCCGCTCCGCCGGCGGCGCTGTGCGTCGCGATGGTCGACCTGGACCATTTCAAGCGCGTAAACGACACCCAGGGCCATCAAGCGGGCGACGAGGCGCTGCGACGGGTCGCGGACACGCTGCAGGAGAACCTCCGCGGCTCCGAAGTGCTTGGACGGTACGGAGGTGAGGAGTTCATCATCGTGTTTCCCGACACGACCGAGAGCCAGGCGCTCGGCATCGCGGAGCGCGTGCGCAGCGCGCTCGAGCGCACGGAGGCTGCCTCGGCGACGCCGCTTACGGCGAGCATCGGCGTGGCTTGCTACGACGGGCAGTCGGCGGCGAGGCTGATCGGTGACGCCGACCGGGCGCTGTACGCAGCGAAGCGCGCGGGGCGGAATCGGGTCGAACGCGCGTAGGGCAGAGGGGCGGGACCGAACGAAACGGAGGCGCCCCAGGCGCCTCCGATGCACGTTGTCACTAACTCGTTGTCAAAGACGGCTCGGAGTCAGATGTCCGAGCCGTAGTCACGCCTCGCACCGCTCAGGGCGACGCGAGCTCGTGCACCTCGTTGGCCTCGGCCTCGAGCTCGGCGAGTGTCTCGGCGATGTCCGCGCCGTCGATGATTGCGTTGTACGCGCTCTCGGCGAGGTCGCGGACCTCGTCGTAGCCGGCGTAGGGCGGCTCTGCGGTCGTCTCGCTCTCCTGCAGGATGTTGAACGCGGTCTCGTAGGTCGGGTTCT
>CAZVEF010000028.1:0-22255 GCA_964625715.1 uncultured Spirochaetaceae bacterium
CCGGCTCGACCGCGGGAGGACGCGGATAGCTCCATACGGATTCACGAGGGCGCTCGCTCATGGCAAAAGCCTATCACGTCGCCGGGCAGCGCTGGAATTGTCCGGGATGGTTTGATATTTTCGAGATATGGAAGCTCGGCCCGAGCTCGACTTTGCCCAGCTCAAGCGGTGCTCGCTCTTCGGAGGCGTAACCGAGCGGGCGTTCGAAGCCATCCGTCCGCACATCCAGCACATGCACTTCGACCGGGGCGATCGCATCGTGACCGAGGGCGAGGTCAACGACCGCATCTACTTCATCGAGATCGGATCGGTGGAGGTGCTCAAACGCCTGCGCCGCGTCGGCGAACCGGCCGAGCGTCGACTCACGACGATGAGCGTAGGAGATACCTTCGGCGAGATGGAGCTCATCGACATCCAGCCCTGCGCTGCATCGGTACGCGCGCTCGAGCCCACCGATACGCTGTCGCTCTCGAATCGGGACCTCTACAAGGTCTCCAAGACCGACATGAAGACGTACGCCCTGCTCGTGATGAACCTGGCCCGCGAGATCAGCCGCCGGCTCCGGGAGGCCGACGACATGATCGTGGGTGACTTCTCCGGCGAGCCGTAGGAGAGTCGACGTGCCGATCGACCGCAATCCGTTTCTCGCCTACCTCGCCTCACACCGGGCGGCCGGCGCGCCCGAACTGAAGGAGCTGTTTCGCGTCCTCGCCAAACGGACCCACCCCGACACCTCGACGAGCGATGCATCGGCGTTCGCCGAGCTCCAGGAACACTACCACGCGGCGCTCGCCGCCCTGATCGAACGAAGCGCGCAAGCTCACCTCGCCGAACGTTTCGAGCGGGCCGATATCGCCACGGCGGCACCCGCGCGCGACCGCGTCCTCGCCGCGCTCTACCGTTACAAGGCGCTGCTGCCCAGCCTCCGGATCGACGGGCGCGATCTCCCGGCGGCCTGCGCGGCCGCCTTCGCCGCCGCGATGGACGCGGCCGGGGAGTACACGCCTCGCGCAGCCGAGGCGCTCGCCGCCTACGACGAGCAGTTCCACCGTCGCCGGCCGGACATCGCGGTCTTCCCTGAGATCCGGGTGAAGTACCCCATCTTTCTCAACGCGATGTCGAGCTTCTTCGACTACCAGCTCATGCCCAACGACTTCAACCTGCGCGTCGCGCGATCGTACCTCGCGGAGATCAGGCCGGTCACCGACGTGGATCCGGCCGCCTCGCCGCACATGCGCCACAACCGGTCGGCGCCCGCGCGGTCGGCGCTCTACCGGATGCGCGTCTGGCTCGAGGAGGAGCTGGAGCTGCCGGTCGCCGACCTGATCTGAGGCGACCGGCCCGGCGGCCGCGGCTCAGCCCCGCGCGGCCTCGATCGCGCGGTTGAGCGCGTCGCGGCTGGGGATGATCGACGAGAAGGCGAGCTCGCCGTTGATGTAGATCGCCGGCAGCTGCGTGACGCCCACCTTCTGCATCCGCGCGATGTTCTCCGCGCTCGTCGCCTTGTACTCCACGACGTCGATCCCTTCGCCGTAGGTCTTCTTCGCGTCCATCGCGCTCTGGAACATGTACGTGCACGCGGCGCAGGTATCCGAGTCGATCGTGAAGACCTCGACGAGCGGGCGCTCGAGCGAACCGTAGTCCGGCAGATCCACCTCGATGTCGAGCGTGGTCGAGGTGTAGTTCGCGACGAGCTGCCGCGTCTGGTCGGGCTGGTGGACGGCCTGCTCGCAGCCGACGGTGTTCTCCGGCGGCACGTCGTAGGGCATGTCGCAGCCGGGCGAGACGATGAAGTTGCGGTGCGACACCGAGTCCACGATGTCGAGCGTCGTCTTCATGTTGTCCTGCTGGTTGCCGAAGAGCATGACGCTCGCGAGCGGGATGTTGCCGGCGAGTACGATGTCGTAGCGGTCGGTGATCTCCTTCGCCGCTTTCAGGTTGATGTTCTCGTCGATCGAGATGCCGTCGGGCTTCGTGCGGCACATCACCTCCACGTTCTTCGTCGCGTCGCCGCAGACGAAGAACGACGAAGGCACGCCGAGCGACCGGATGTGCGCGAAGAGGTCGGTGTAGCCGTCGCTCAGGAACTCGGTAAAGTGGTCGGGCGAGATCTGCGAGACGAGCGGGTCCACGCTCGCGATGACGGCGGCGCCGGCGTCGACGTAGAGCTCGGCCATGCGCTTTCCCACCTCGACGCCGTAGGCGACGAGGCGCTTCACGTAATCCGGGTCGTCGAACATGTCCATGAAGATGTTCGTCCCGCGCAGGTGCGAGACGAGCGTGAACGGTCCGCAGAACAGGCCGTAGAGCGCGGTCTGATCGCCCACCTCCGCGGCCATCGCCTTCGTCGCTTCGAGCGCAACCGGCAGGCGGCCGTCGCCGGGCTCGGGGAGCTTCGTCGGGATGGTGGGGTCGGCCTCGAGCGGGTGCGAGGTCACCGTGGGCGGCGCGTCGCCGCTCCAGAGCAGGTCGCAGCCGAGTATCTCCGCTTCGAGCTGCAGGTCGAACATGACGGGCATCCCGTCGGGGTGGTAGAGCCGATGCGCCTCGCGCAGCGCGCGGACGAGCTTCTCGCCGTCCTGGTAGAGCTCGTCGGCGGCCACGCCGATGAGCTTGCCGGCGTGGACGCCGGCAAACGGTACCCAGGGCACCGAGGGCGTCTCTTCGTGAGCAAACGTCGCGAGAACGAGTTCTTTTCCGGTCATGCAGCCTCCTACCGTCCCGGCCAGCATACCGAACGCAGTCGGCGGGGCGCTATGATAATCGTATGAGGTCTGGTAGGATTCTGGGCCGATGGCTTCCCTCGACCGAACGCTCGCCGCCGGGCAGGCGGACCTCTTCACCTCGGTGACCGGTGTGCCGTGCGTCGTCCTCGACCGCACCGGTTCGGTGCTCCACCCGCACCCGAACGATTCTCCCTGCCGGCTGTGTCGGACGATCGCCGCAGACGCCGCGGACGAGCCGCAAGCGCCTGCTCCCGACGTTTCCACCGACGGCGCGCGCCACCTGAAGTGGGTCGAGGAGGCGATGCGTTTCGGCGGGCGCAGCATCTTCATGTGCGGCAACGCGTTCACGCACTGGACTGCGCCCATCGTGGACGGCGCGCGTATGATCGGTGCGCTCGTGGCGGGGCCGGTCCTGACGATCGAGGAGGAGGGCTTCTTCGAGAACGAGCTCCTCGCCCGCTTCAGCGGCGACCACTCATCGGACGTGGTAGAGGGGCTGCGCAGCCTCTACGAGCGCGTGCCGCAGCTCGAGCCCGCCCGCGTGACGCTCTTGTCGCAGCTGCTGCTGCAGCTCGCGATCGCGATCAGCCGCGACACGTCGGATCTTCGCGACTCGGAGGACTCGCTCGCCCAGCAATCGCGTATCAACGAGTACATCCAGGCGCTGAAGACACGTCGCGAAAGCGACGGTGTTGACCCGGACCTGCCTTCCTATCCGGTCGAGAAGGAGACGAAGCTCCTTAACCAGATACGCTCGGGCGACGTGCCGGCGGCCCAGAAGACGCTCAACGAGCTGCTCGGCCACGTCTTCTTCGCAACCGGCTCACGCCTTGACCAGACCAAGCTCCGCGCGCGCGAGCTCGTCGTCCTGCTCTCCCGCGCGGTCCTCACCGAGGGCGCAGACCCGGAGGAGGTCTTCGGGCTCAACTACCAGTTTGTCGACGCGATCGACCAGCAAAGCAACGCGACGGGTGTCGCGTACTGGATGGCGCGGATCATCAGGCGATTCGCAGACCTGATTCTCTACCTGCCGCACCTCACCCACGCGCGGACGCTGCGCCGGGCGCTCTCGTACATGCGAGCGCACGCCAACCGCCCCGTGCGCGTCGCGGAGGTAGCGCGCGCCGCCGGGCTCAGTTCCAGTCATTTCAGCCGCGTCTTCGCTGCGGAAATGGGCGAGACGTTCGTCTCCTACCTGAACCGGATTCGCTGCGAGCAGGCGAGCGAGCTCCTGCGCACGACGTCGCTGCCGGTCCAGGAAATCGCGCACCGCTGCGGGTTCAGCGATCACAGCTATTTCACGAAGGTGTTTCGCTCGATCACGGGCGCGCCGCCGAGCGCCCATCGGGAGGGGTGACGGCGTCCGCCACCGGCGAACGCCACCGGCGAACGCTAACGGCGGCCGCCGCCGGCGGGCGCCGGCTGCGGCGTACCGCAGCCGGGCCGTCGGGATAGGGTCAGGCGCCGACGAGCTCGATCGCCCGCTCGGCCGCACTCGCGGCATCCGGGGTGTACGCATCGGCACCGATCGATTCGCAGAACTGTTCGGTCACGGGCGCTCCACCGACCATGATATGGACCTTCGAGCGAATGCCGGCCTTGTCTGCGGCTTCGACGACGCTCTTCATCTCGGTCATGGTCGTGGTGAGCAGCGCCGAGCAGCAGATGATGTCCGCGTCGTTCTCCTGCGCGGCCTCGACGAACTTCTCCGCCGACACATCGCTTCCGAGGTCGACGACGTTGAAGCCCTTGCCCTCCATCATCATCTTGACGAGGTTCTTGCCAATATCGTGGAGGTCGCCCTTGACCGTCCCGATGACGACCGTGCCCTTCGCCTTGACGTTCTCGCTCACGAGCAGCGGACGGAGGATCTCGATGCCGGCGTTCATCGCACGCGCCGCGATGAGTACCTCCGGAACGTAGATCTCGTTGTTCTTGAATTTCTGACCTACCACGTCCATGCCGGCCATCATGCCCTCTTCGAGGACCTGACGCGCGGTCACACCGTCGTCGATCGCGGCCTGGACCATCTCCTTGACGTCGTTGGCCTTACCCTTCTGGAGTGCTTCAGAGATTGCGTTCAAATCAGCCATCGGTCACCTCTCTTTGGTTCAACAATAGCGTGCGCGTCAGCGTGCGCTGTCGACCCGCTATTATGATACAATAGCGTGCGCGTCGACCCGCCGCTATAATAATCGCGCCTTTTGTCGCGTTATTCTACCATCTTGTGCTGTTCAGTACAGCCAATCGGTGCGCGGCCGGGTCCCGGCAAGGGCACGGTCGAGCGCCGCCGCGAGGTCATCGCCGACCCGCACGCCTCTCGTGTCGCGCAGCGTGCTCACCGGCACCACGGCCGACCACGCGCGCGTGAGGTCTCCAACGCCGATCACGACGTCGGGCGCCGCAGGCCGACCGTCGACACGAACCGCTCCGGTCTCGCTCACCTCGTAGTCGCCGGCAACCCCCTGCCAGCCGTCGTGATCGTGGAGGTAACGCGACGCCGGATCGTCCACGCGCATCACGAAGCGCGGGAGCGCACGACGCCGCGCCGCGGCGGCCATCGCGCGCTCGACGTTGAGCATGCGGTACTGGAAGACCGCGGTTGCGGAGTTGGTAACCTCGAAGTCTCCTCTTCTGCGTTCGCGATGCCGACGAAAAGGCCGGTCGATGAAGTCCTGCATCTGGACACCCTCCGGCTCGGCAAGCCACACGAGGTAGACCTGGTCGCCCAGGTTGCGCAGGAGGCCGAGCAGCTCGACGAACTGCGCGACCGTCCGGTACGCCGTCCATACGACGCTGTACGGACCTTCCTCACCGTGATCGGTGTGGATCCAGAAGTGGTGCGTGAGCTCGCCGGACTCCTCATCGCGGAACCCCAGGCCGAAGCCGAGCTCGGACTCCACCGCCTGGAAGGCCGTGAACTCCTCCGGATGAATCGAAACCGAGCCGTGACGGCGGCGACGTGCGAGACGCCCCGCGTGCATCTCCGAGAGGTCATCGGTCGTCAGGCGCACCGGAGTCCGGCGGCAGTACGGCACGGTCAGCGCCGCCGGATCGACGCGGACGAAGTGCTCGTAGCCGCCGGTTCCAAAACCGAGCTTATCGTAGAAGCCCTGGTCGAAGATGCCGAGCCCCGCGACGACCGCTCCGCGCTCGGCGCCGGCGGCAAGCGCCCGGGCGGTCGTCCGCGACGCGAGCCCCTGCTTCCTCGCCACGCGGCTCGTGACCACACCGGTCACCGCGGAGAACGGAAGCCACTCGCCGCGGTAGTCGTAGTCGCCGGACATGGTCGCCACGTAGCACTCGGGCTCTCCGGAGAGCTCGGCGACGAAGGCGTCCGAGGCGTTCTGGAACGCTTCGCGCGCGGCCTTCTCGGGTTTCCGCTCGGACGGCTTGCGCCAGCCGACTTCGAGCAGGATTCGCTCCACGAAGCGAGCATCGCTGTCCGACCTGTACGGTCGAATGAGGGGGATGGCGTCGGACATGTGCGCCATGATATCAGCGTCCGACGTCTTCGGCCACCATGTCGAGCTGGGTTCGCAGGTCTTCCACCTCACCGATCCAGAACGCGCGGGAGCCCCAGTCGGGGTTCTGCTCGCGGAACCGGTGGTCGTCGCGCTGCAGCGCGCTCCAGGCGAGATAGTAGACCATCCGCATGAAGCGAAGCGGCTCGACGAGCCGGAGCGTCGACTCGTCGAAGTCGCAGAACTGCGTGTACCCGTCGAGAATGTGGGTCAGCTCGCGACGGGCGGCCCACGCGTGGTCGGGCAACAGGAGCCAGAGATCCTGCACGGGCGGTCCGCGCATCGTGTCGTCAAAGTCGATGAGCAGGAGCCCCTCCTCGCCGCGGTCGAGTACGTTGCCGCGGTGGAAGTCGCCGTGGATCTGCTGCAGCTCGACGCCCTCGAACAGCGGGGCGATCAGATCGATGCCACGCTCGAGGAGCGTGAAGAACTCGTCGTGCATCTCCGGATGGACGACCCGGGCCTCGCGCAGCTCCCGTGCGAAACGGGTCGTCGACTCCAGAGGCGTACAGACCAGCCGGTGCGCAGCGACGCCCCGTCTTCCTACCGCGTGAACGCGCCCCGCGAGCGCTCCGAGGCGAAACCAGTCCTCGTCACGTTCGGCGTCGAATCCGCGTCCGCCGCGTTTCGGATAGAGCGCGAACGCGTAGGCGGACACGGCTGCGCCGTCGGCCGGTCCGACCTCGACCGTCTGCAGCGTGTAGCCCTCGCCATCGGCGATCGGCGCGACGACCGGGACGTCGACATCGGCACAATCGAGGACGAACTCGTGCTCCTCTGCGATCGCTTCGGTGCTCCAGCGGTCGGGCCGGTAGAACTTGACGATGTAGTCGCGGCCGGTCTGGGCGCGCACACCGTAGACACGGTTCACGTAGCTCGGGTAGGGCGTGACCGTCCCGTCGAGCACCAGGCCGTACGCCTGCTCGACCGCGGCGATCATCGTCTGCGGTGTCAAGGCGTCAAAGACACCTCCCGGGCGCCGCGGGTCCGCCGGGGGGCCACCATCAGACATCCGGCGCCCCGCATACCTGGTCACGTCCGCGGTCCTTGGCCAGATAGAGCGCCCGGTCGGCGACGCGGAACAGGTCCGCGGCGGTCGCCGCGTTGTCCGGGTAGACTCCCACACCCACGGAGACGGTCGCGTGAACGGAGCCGTCGGCTGCGGCGAGACTCGCCTGTGCCACCGACCGCCTGATCCGCTCGCCCACCTGGAGCGCCTCACCGACCGTTGCCCCGGGCATCACGGCCACGAGCTCGTCGCCCCCGTAACGACAGGGAATGTCACCGGCACGCACCTGGGAACGAACGAGCTCGGCGACGGTACGCAGGACCGCGTCTCCCACACCGTGCCCGTGCCGGTCGTTGACCGTCTTGAAGTGATCGACATCGAGGATCAGCAGTCCGACCGGACGTTGCTCGCGGTCGGCGCGGGCGAGCTCGCGCACGAGCGAGTCATCGAGATACGCCCGGTTGAACAGCCCGGTCAGTCCGTCGTGAACCGCCTCGCGGGCGAGCTCGGCGTTGAGTCGCTCAAGCCGCGCATTCGCCTCCTGAAGCCGCCGCTGCGCCGAGCGGAGCTCGGTCGCGTCGTGGAAGAGCGCGATCCATCCGGAGCTGTGGCGGGTCGGGTGGTCGATGCGGCAGATCTCGAGATCGACGTGCCGTGTCTGCCCGTCGCGTTCGGTCACGAGCGTCGTGGTCAGCGAATCAGGGACCTCAGAGGGGACAATCCGCGACCAGGGGGGGATGAGGTCGGCTACCGGAACCCCCATGATCGAAGTCCGATCGATTCCCCAGAGCTGCAGCGCAGCGGGGTTCCAGTCGACGATCCGGGCCTCTTCGTCGAGCACGAGCAGGCCGTCGGGCATGACCTCGACCACACGATGCCGCGCTGTGGGCAGCAGATCGAGAAGCCGTGCGCGAGAGATCCCGGCCAGTAAGAATCCAGTTGCGATCGCGAGCGTGAGCGGCGTGATGTCGAGCGGAATCGCCCGGAGCGCTCCGGAGACGTAGAGCACGTTGCCGGCAACCGCGACGAGCAGGCCGAAGAGCACCAGTAACGCCTGCTGACGGTAGATGTCACGCCGCCGAACGACCCCCACGGTGACGAGAGCAACGCATACCAGCACGACCAGGTACTGATACGCGATTCCAACCCAGAAGAGCGCGCCGTGCTCGTATTCGTAGACGAAGGGGATGGTTTCTGCGGGGCGGATCTCCGGCCAGACGAGCCCGTGCAGACCATTGGTGAAGGCGGCTGCAGTCATCGAGAACGGCACGATCCACAGGAGCGACATCCACGATCCGGCGGCGCGCGGAGTCAACCATCTGATGCAGAATCGCAGCATGAAGGCCACCGTTCCGTACGTCCCGATGTACGCGAACTGCGACCACAGTTCGCGGTAGGCGGCCGACCGCGAGAGCGTCTCGAGACCGTAGAAGAACGACCACTCGGCGACGCAGAGCGCGAGCCCGAAGAGCTCGGCCGCCACGGCACCGCGGTTGTCCCGCGCAAGCACGGCAAGGAAGGCCGCAGCGGCGCTTCCGAGGAAGTAGATTGACGCGAGAGGAACGGCGGCGAGCATCTACGGTCCCTCGATCCCGCAGAGCACGGAAAGCTCGGCGAGCTGTTCGCGCCGGCCGATTGCCACGAGCCGATCGCCCTCTTCGAAGCGGGTCTCCGGTCCGGGGTTGTAGACCAGGTCTTCCTCGCCTCGCCGGATCGCGACGATGATGACGTTGAGCCGGCTCCGGATATCGGTATCGCGAAGCTCGACGCCAATAAGGCCGCTGGCTGGCGATACGGTGATCTCCTCCATCGTGATCTCGCCGGAGTTTGATCGAGCGACGGTATCCACGAACTCGACCATGGCCGGCCGTATGACGAGCTGAGCGATGCGTCGACCGACCATCTCGTAGGGTTTGATGACCCGGTCGGCGCCGGCGGTCCGCAACTTCGGCGCGCTCTCGTCGCTGAGCGCCCGCGCGACGATCGTGATGCCCGGATTGATCGCCTTCGCCGTCAGCGTCGTATACACGTTCTCCGCGTCGCTCGAGACCACTGCGATCAACCCGCGCGCGCGCTCGACACCTGCCTCCTTCAGTAGTGCGTCCGAGCTTGCATCGCCGACGATGTGCAGGTACCCGAGCTCCGCGAGCGACGACGCAGCTTCCGCGTCGCTCTCGAGCACGACAAACGGCACGCCGGCCTCGGCAAGGTCCTCGGCGATATGACGGCCCATCCGACCGAAGCCGCAGAGGATCACGTGTCCACGCAGCCGTTCTATCTCTCGATCCATACGCCCTCTCCTGATCAGGTACAGCTCGATCGTGAGCTGCAGGACCCGCCCGCCGACGTGGGCGAGCGAGGCGATGCCGCTGAGGATTACGAAGACGGTGAGCCCGCGTCCCGCCTGCGAGAGCGGCCTCACCTCGGTGAAGCCCGTCGTCGTCAGCGAGATGATCGTCATGTAGGCCGCGTCGGAAAACGTCCACCCCTCGATGACGGTGTATCCCACGGTGCCGATCACGACGGTCATGATCAGGATGAATACCGCGAGGCCGAGCTGCTTCGCGCTGCGGTCTGCACTACGGGGTTGAACGTGGTTACGGAGCGAGGACGTCTTCATTGGTGCGGCCGCGCACGGCTGATCATTTATAGGACGCCGGATTCGTCGGGGTCAAGGCGAAGGCGAACCGATGATGCCCCCGCATTGCGTAGTCGCCGAAACGGGTATAGGCTGTTGAATATAATCGTTTCAAGATACAGGAGCCGCGCATGTTCAATACCATCCCCTATCAATCCTCCGGGTCGGCAGACGAGTCCGGCGAACCCGTGCGGATCATCCTCTATGGCCTCTCGTTCTGCGACCACTGCGCGCAGGGACACGCCTTCCTCGAAGACCTCGGGGTCGAATTCTCGCATACTCATCTCGACCGGCTCGAGCCGGAGGTGAGGCGGCCCGTGCTCGCGCGCTTCCGCGAGATCTACGGGAAACCGGTCATCTATCCCGTGCTCGAGATCGACGGTGAGTTCACGTTCGGTTTCAACGAGGATGTTTGGTCAGACGTGTTGAAAAAAGCATCACAGTAGATAACGAAGAAGCGATTCAGCCCCGGCGCGCAGGCGGCGAGGTCCATCGGGGTCTGCCCATGAAACACGTCAAGGGATTCGCGCTGTCGACTCTCCTGCTGCTCACGAGCGCGATGACCCTCACGGCCGACATCATCACCGTCGAAGCGCGCGATACGCGTTCTGCGCCCACCGGATCTCGGTCGCCGCCGGCGATACCGAAGACGCCGCGCGCCACATCGCGGGCATGTTCGAGCGCGAGCCGGCGACATCGTGAACCGCAAACGCGACGCGATCAGCGCGATCGGCGACGGCCACCGGCCTGCGCTTCCTCCGAACCGTCGAACGGCATGGGAGGGCGGTCTGCGGGGTTGAAGCCCTCCTCGATGATTCCCTCCGGACCCCTGCGCAGCACCGTCTTCCGCGCGCCCTTCTCCGGTGCGTGGAACTCGGCCGTCCCGAACAGGACCACGGCCCCCTTGTAGATCGTATCTTCGACGACGAGCCTGCTCGCTCGCGAGGCCTGCAGCTTTTCGCGCAGATCGTGAAGGCGACGGCGGGAGTCGGGCAGCCGGGTCTTGAGATCTGCCGATTCCGCGAGGAGCTGCTCGCGGGTCTCGTGGAACCGCTCGTCGGTGTGGCCGTCGACGAGCGCGCGGGCTA
This sequence comes from uncultured Spirochaetaceae bacterium, assembly GCA_964625715.1. Taxonomy (GTDB): domain Bacteria; phylum Spirochaetota; class Spirochaetia; order DSM-27196; family SLST01; genus SLST01. The sequence continues at coordinate 10,986 of CAZVEF010000028.1, forward strand.
TCTGCTCGAGCCCGTGGTGCACCTCGTCGAGCCGACGCTCCTCCGCGTCGACCTCGCGCCGGGCGTCCCTGAACGCTTCGAGGAGCTCGGGGGCGACCCCGATCGAGACGAGGGTGGGCGCCTCCGCGATGGAGCCGAGCTTCTTGCACCACAGCGAGCCCCCGACCACGACGTTGGAGGCGATGATCTCCGACCGACGGCCGTTCAACACGCAGTGCCGCCAGGCGGTGAGGTGGCAGTGCATGATCGCCTCCTCGACGAAGACGTTGCCGTGGCCGACGATCGTTGCGCCCTCGGCGTACTTCGCGAAGACGTTGCCCTCGCACTCCACGCGCGCGGCGCCGTTGCCGTTGACGCCGGCCTTCAGCAGGACGTTGCCGCCGGCGCGGATCGTCGCCTTTCCAACACCGCGGCCGACTTCGACGTCCCCGTCGGCCTCGATCACGAACCCGTCGGCGACGTCCTTCTCGACGACGACCGACCCCTCGAAGCGGATGTTTCCGGTCTCGTAGTTCACGCTCTCCACCGACACGATCGGCTCGACGATCACCGTACCGTCGACGAGGCGAACGTTGCCGTCGTCGGTTGCGTGTATCTGCGTGCCGTCGGCGCTGAGCTCGGCGTTCGCGCCGGCGGAGAGCGCGATCCGCTCGACTTCGGTCGAGGCGGGAAGCGTCCTCCCGAGGACCGTAACGCCGTCGCGCGGCTTGACCGGCGCCTCGAGCTCCGCGAGCAGATCGCCGGCGTGGACGTTTTCGACGAAGTTGAGCTCGCGCAGGTTGATCCGATCGAATTCCATGACCAGGTACGGTTTCCCGCGGTACGGGTCGAAGTGGTAGACGACGCGGGCCGATCTCGCGTCGACCGGGCGCGTGCCCTCCGCGACGGTGAGCCGCTCGCCGTAGCGCTGGTCGCGCACGAGCGCACGCACCCGGTCGACGTCGACGCCCGCCGCGACCCCGTTCTCTTCGAGCACCGCGAGCACGTCCTCCGGCGTGGGCGGCGCGGCGCCCTTGTGCGGAGCGCTGATCTCAACCCAGGCGCTCATCTCGTCGTCGGACACGCCGCACGTAATGACCGACGCGAGCCGCTCTCCGCCGGGCCACTCGACGAGCGGCACCGCCGTGCCCTCGGCGCGCTCGACGACCTCCCGGATCGCCTGCGACGCGACCCGCGGCACGCCAAGAATGCGCATCCGGTTCTCCACATCCTCGTGGTAGACGGGACGCCCCGCGTCGAGCGGCGGATGCACGGCGAGATACGCCCAGCCGTGGCGGTAGTAGAGCTCGAAGTGGCCGTCGCTACGCATGCCTCATCCAACACCAAGGTAGCGGGCATCGTCGATCGAAGCAACCTCTTGTCAAAAACTCCATTAGCTCCTATTATACCGTCGTCCATGAAAAGCTTCTACTCGCTTCTGAAGACCGAGCATTCGTTCCTCGTGTCGGCCTTCGTCGTCACGCTTCTGTCCTTCGCCGTGCTCGTGGGCCTCGACCGCTCAACCCGCATTTCGGTGGACGATCTGCGCACAGCGCTCGAGCTCGTGAACCAGATGGTCTCGACAGTCTATCTGGAGGGAGAGAACCCGGGACCGGAGGGTCTCGTTTCGCTGCGCGAGACCGCCCGACAGCTGACGAGTCTACCCGCGGCCGACGCACTGGGAGCCGACGAGCTGGAGTTCCTCCGGGCGCCGGTGGCCTCGCTCGAGCGCGACGGCCTCGAGGCGACTCAGTCGACGTTGCGCTCGATCGCCGGCTCGCTCAGCGACGCCTACTTCGCCGGCCAGCGCCGGCTCTCGCGCGTGGTCGTCTCGTACGTGATCGCACTCGTCGTGCTCGGCGTCGCACTCGCGCTCGTCTCGATACGCGCCCGTCGGCGGTACCGCGGCCTGGTCGAGCACACGATGCGCGTGATCGACGACGTGGCCGCCGTGATCGAGTATCGCCGCGACGACGTCGATCTCACGGCTCGCTGGCGCGAGGAGGAGGTGCTCGTCCGCGCGGCATCGACGCTCGTGCAGTCGATCCGTGCCGACCGGGACATGGCCGGCAACTGGGTGTCGGGCAACCTCGAGGCGTTCATGCCGCGCCTGAAGCGGTCCCTCGAGCTGTCCATGCCGTGCGATCGCGTGGCGGTCGCGTTTGCCGACGGCAACGGTGGCATCGTCGCCGAGTCGGCCGCGACCGCGCTGCCGGAGATCCACCTTGAACCCGGTTTCCACCAGCCGCTCGCCGAGACGTCGCTCGCCGACGTCGCACGGAGCGGACGCGCGCGCATCATCAACGACCTCGAGGCGCACTACCGTGACGTTCACCAGTCGGAGGGGACCGAGCTCGTGCTCGCGGAGGGCATCCGGTCGAGCCTGACCGTGCCCATCGTCGTCCGGGAGCAGTGTCTGGGCTTCCTGTTCATCTCGAGCACGGAACGTTCGGCGTACACGACGGATCACGCCGCGAGGGCTACGAAGGTCATCAACCTGCTGCGGCAGAACATCGTGTTCCATTACCTCGTCCAGCAGACGGTCGCTGCGACGTCGAACGCCTTCGTCAACCTCATGGAGCACAAGGACAACGAGACGTCGCTCCACATCACGCGCATGTCCCGCTACTCGCACGCAATAGCCCGGCGGCTCTCATCGTCCGACCCGAGAGTCACGCCGACGATGGTCCGCGAGATCCTCTGGTTCGCCCCGCTGCACGACATCGGCAAGATCGGAATACCGGATGCGATCCTGCTCAAGCCGGGTCCGCTCACGCCGGACGAACGAACGGTCATTGAAGGGCACGTCGACATAGGCGTGCAGGTCATCGACCGGATGGAGGACGAGCTCACGCGCATCCTCAACGTCCCGATCATGTCGACCGCGCTCGACATCATCCGCGGCCACCACGAATGGTTCGACGGCAGCGGCTATCCCTCCGCGCTCGCCGGGGAGGACATCCCCATCGCCGGCCGCATCACGGCAATCGCCGACGTCTTCGACGCGCTGACGTCGCGCCGACCGTACAAGGAGCCCATGTCGATCGACGAGGCGCTCGACATCATCGGAGCCGGCGTGGGAACCCAGTTCGACCCGGCCGTGCACGCCGCCTTCCTTGACGCGATGGAGGATATCAGCAGCATATTCGAGGCGTACAAGGAAGTGTGAGCGACCACCTGAAGCTGCTGCTGCGCGAGAAGTACAGCCTCGGCCACGTGCCGAGCCGTCACACGGTCGCCCGCTGGGTCGCGCTCACGCGCAGCCATATGCAGACCGGTCAGCCGGCCGAACAGGCCGGCCTGCTCGCCGCGCACAAGGCCTTTGCCTGCGAAGCACGCGACTACGCGCTCTACTCGGCCATGCCGATGGAGGAGCTGCTGCTCCACGCCGATCCCGACGGGTAGGCGCAGGTGCGCCGTGCCTCGTCGGTCATGCCTACGATGTACCCCGGTACCGACGGGGCGGCGACCCGCCCGTCGCGCACCGTCGACGGCGCGACGAAGAAATCGGCACAGAACCCCACCTGCTCGACGAGGACGCGCTCGAGCGTCGGCGAGCAGCAGGCGTAGTTGAACGCCGAAAGGTGCGGCACGAGCTCGTCGAGACCGCTACCCCCCGCGTGAGGGCAGACAGGGACGCTGTGCTTCGCGGCGATGAGCATGATCAGGATGTTCTCGGCCGGCCCGATCACGCGGCACGCGTCGATCTGGAACCGATCGACCGCCCCGCCGGCGATGAGCTGCGCGGCGAGCTGGGCGTTCGGACAGTTCTCCCCGGTGACGACCTCGATGCTCAACGAAGCGAGCGCCTCGCGGATGAGGCGGTGGCCGTCGACGAGGTCCGGCGCCGTGGGCTCTTCGATCCACCCGACCCGGTAGTCGGCGAGCGCCTCCATCCATTCGATCGCCTGCGGGACGCTCCACACCTGGTTCGCGTCCACAAGGAGCCCGATTTCCTCTCCGAACCGCTCTCGGATCGCCGCGAGCCGCTCGCGGTCGTACCGGAGGTCGCTGCCGACCTTCACCTTGAACGTCGTGATCCCGCGCTCGCGGCGGACACCTTCGATCTGATCGAGAAGTTCGGCGGTGCTGCTCCCGATCCAGGTCGTGTGATAGCACGGCAGCCCCCGATCCTTCAGCTCCTGTACGCGACCGCCGCGTGTGGGCGCGTTCCGACTCAGGATGGTGAGCGCTTCGTCGCGTGTCAGCAGGTGCTCGACGTAGCGGAAGTCGAGCATCTCGACGATCTGTTCGGGCTCGAGGCGAACGAGCGCCTCCCACAGAGGCAGACCCTGACGCTTCGCCCACGCGTCGAACACCGCGTTTGCAATCGCGCCTGCGGCCATGTGGTACGGCCCGGCCCCCGGGGCGATCCAGCGCGACTGAGCGGGATTCGCGAGCACACGCCAGATGCGGCCGAACGCGCCGACGAACTCGTCGACGGTCAGCCCCTCGACGAGCGGCGCGAGCTCGGAGACCGCGCGACAGACGAGGTCGTTCCCGCGGCCGAGCGTGAAGCCGATCCCCGCGCCGAGCGTGTCTCCCGCGGACACCGTGACGTACGGGTTGGAGTAGTCGGTGTGCGGATTGTTCGCGTCCGACCCGGAGCCGAGGCGGGAGAAGCGGAAGCGGATGTCTTCGACGCGGATGGAGCCGATGGCGGGTGAGCTGGGCATGTCCCCACTCTACGCCGCCGTCGGCCGCCGCCGCAAGCGCGTAGATTTCTGACCTTTGGGGTAGTATTCTGAGCGCCGCTGAGGTATACTCGGTAGTGCACGATAAGCAGGGAGGTGCGTATGCGCACGAGCACGATCGTTTCGATACTCTTGCTGGCTCTCGCGGTGATCGCCCCGGTTGCGGCCGACTCGCAGGTGGATATCGGCGTGAATATTCCCGGACGCATCCGCCTCTCGGTGGACGACGAGAGCGTTACCGAGCAGATCCCGTTCCGGATCCCGGTGCCGGACCTCATGTACAACTACTATACCGACGTAGGCCCAATCAAGCTCGGCGGCGGCGCGCGGGTCTGGACGCTCATTCTCCTGACCGGCGCCTACCCCATCGTGAGCGCCGAGTTCGAAACCGAGCGGTTCATTCTCAACGCACACCTCGGAGGACTTGTCTTCGGCTACCTCACACCCTTCCCCGAATGGTCGGGGATCGAGACCGGCCGCGTATTCCTTCCCGAGATCTCAGCGGCGTTCCGGTTGACCGACTGGTTCTCGCTCGGCGTTGCCGCGCTCAGCGTCCGCGTTCCGGAGGTAACCGACGGTAGCGGACACTTGATCAACGTCTTCGGACGATTCCGGGTCAGGTAGGCGCGCCACCTCGAGCGCGACCCGGAAGAGTCACACGGGAAGCAGCGTCGCCTTTTCGAGTCGGGTTTCGATCTCTACGTTTGCGGCCTCGAACAGCTTGCCAACCGGGCACGCGTTCATCGTCTTGCTCAGGATCCGCTCGAGCTTCTCCTGATCCTCATCGCTGTCCACCTTGACGTGGGCCGTCCCACGCGTGAAGGTGGGCGCGTCGTCTGGCTTCTCCATCTCGAGCTCGACGATCATCTTGCGGTAGCTGCACTTCGAGTTGGTAGCGACGACCGCCCAGATCGTCGAGATGCAGCCTGCGAGCGCCATCGCGGCGAGCTCGAGCGCGGTTGCGCCCACGTCGTCCCCCTTCTTCGCCTCCGGCAGGTCGAGCACAACTCCCTGGTTGCGGCCGTTGTCCACCACCGACTGGTAACATCCGGTGACGTGTCGCGATGTGATCTTCATGACTTCCTCCTGTCAGGTATCGTCTCCGGCCGATGCCGGATTCTGCCTGTTCTCTGTGGTCGCCGGTGCAGCGCGCAATTGTTCGAGGACTTGCTCGGCGCCGGGCCACGCGATCGCGTAGTAGATGTGCCGACCGCGCCGCGAGCTCGATACGATCCCCATGGACCGTAGCACTCGCAACTGGTGCGACACCGACGACCGCGAGACGTCGAGCGCAAGCGCAAGGTCGCCCACGCACACGTCGCCCCCTGCGAGCGCACCGAGCAGCCTGATGCGTCCTGAATCGGCGAACCCGCTCGCGAGCAGCGCCATGCGGCTGCTCGACTCCTCGTCGGGCAGCTTGAGCCGCAGCTCCTCAACATCCACGGCGTCTTCGCGGTGTTCGAATACTCGGTCAAAAACTCGTCTTATCATACGTGAATAATTGTACATATATCGTAGGTTTCCACGTCGTGCAAGGGGCCGATGCCCGACGACCGCCCGTTGACCATCGCAGCCGGCTGTGTGAGGTTGGTACCGTGAACGAGTACAGCAGGTTCGGTGCGGCGTTCGCGCTCCTCAACCGAGCCGCGCATGCCTACTTTTCCGCGCGGCTCGTGCCGCTGGGCCTCTCTCCGCCGCTGCAGGGATACCTCCTGGTCGTCGAGCCGGGCGAAGAGGTGAATCAGGAAGAGATCGCGCGCAGGCACCGGGTGGACAAGGCCAACGCCGCGCGCGCGGTAGGACGGCTCGAGGCGCTCGGGCTCGTCGCCCGTCGGCAGGCGCCCAGCGATCGGCGCAACCGACTCGTCTCGCTCACCCCTCGGGGCGAGCGTGTGCACGCAGAAGTCGAGAGAATGATGCAGGAGTGGACTGCCGAGCTCCGCGGCGCGGTCAGCGAGCCCACCTGGCGCTCAATGCTCTCGGGAATCGAGAAGATGGCCGGCGCTGCGGCGACGTTCGCAGCCGCATCCACCGGAGCGCCCGAGGCGATCGACCTGCAGCCGGGCGCGCAAGAGCGCGGTCGAGCGAGATCCCGACGCGCCCGTCAGTCCCGCAGCTGAGCCAGCGCGCGGGTGACGGCGCGGTGGAGCGAGGCCTCCTCGCTGTAGTCCCCGATCCGCCCGACGGCGACCCAGGCAAGATCGTGCGACTCGTCGCTGACGAAGAGGTCACGGCCGCCGGCGGCGACGAAGGCGAAGCGAACGTCGTAGTGCTCGTGCGCCGGCTCGGCGCCGTGCGCGGGGATGGGATGGATATCGATGTCGACGATCTCCGGCGACGCGAGCCTGAGGCCGGACAGACCGGCCTCTTCCTCCGCCTCCCGCCGCGCGGCGGTCGCGAGGTCGGCCTCGCCATCGGCGTGCCCACCCAGCTGGATCCAGATGTCGAGCTTGCGGTGATGCGTCAGCACGATCGAGCCGAGCTCCGGGGCGAAGACGAGCGCGGAGGCGGTGAAGTGCCCGCCGTGATGCTCGCGGACGAAGGCGCGGCGCCCCTCGTCGAGCAACTCCCTGAATCGACCGACGGTTGCCGCGTCTTCGGGGTGGCGCTCGACGTACCGGGTGAGTTGCACCTCCAGGTGTGCGCGTTGCGCTTCGAAGGCCACGCCTGCGGAGGCCGCGTCGCCTCGGCCCGAACCGCTGAACCCACCGTCTCGCATCGTCATGCATCCACTATAACGCGTGAGCGACATCCGCGTCGCCGGGCCGGTGCAACGCGATTCGGCCCGAAAATGCGGTCGGCACCCGAATGCCGACATAGACAACCCGGGCGGGTGGCGGTAGAGTGTAGTGGATCGGCTGAAGCACCGAAAAGGAGCCTGCCATGAGAGTTCGACGTGTTCTCATCGCTCTCGCCTGCCTGTCGATCCTCTCGATAGGTGCCGTCGCCCAGTCGGGCGTCCCCCGGCTGGCAACGCACTACCAACCGGGCAACGTCGCGTTCTCGCTTGGGGCCGGTCTCACATTCGGCGGAGGCGGGCTCGGCGTGAGCCTCTATCCGGGAACCGAGATCATCGTCGCGAAGATACGGCCGGCAGACGTCTTCTCGCTCGACTTCGGAGCCGGCGCGCGCGGCGCATTCACCTTTCACTCCTACCGAACGAGCCCGGCGTCCGGCTACGTCGCGCTCGGCGCAGCGCCCTTCGTCTCCGCGCACATGGGTCTGCGCGGCTTCACCGGCAACGAAGTCGCGGAGTATCTCGATCGCATCGACATCTACACCTCGCTCGGCCTCGGCTACCTCGCCTACCGTACCACCGGTGCCGCCCGGTACGGCGACGGCGGACTGGCGTTCGCGAACTTCAGCGGCGTGAACTATTTCATCACCGACAACCTCGCGGTCTCGCTGGGAACCAACTACCTCGGAGGGTGGACGAGCGGAGTGTCCGGGGATTTCTCCGCCGGCATCGGCGTGGTCGTCAAGTTCGGACCCGGCGAAGAGGTGGGCGAGCGGATCGATATTGGCATGCCCGACCTGAGCGGACTTTCGGGCGACCTCATGTACACGCACTTTGCGGCACTCTATTGGGCGAGCGTCGCACTCGGCGGCTACCTGCCCGGCGACGACACCTTCAACGAGGGTGACGGGATCCGGTTCTATCACCGCTACCGCAGCGTCGAGGACGACGAGGTCGAGGAGATCGAATTCACCCGAGCCCTGATCGACGCGGACGCCGACGGAGCGCAGTGGTGGCGCATCGTCTTCTTCTTCGAGGAGGACGATCTCGCGTTCGAGGTCCGCGTGAACGACGATCGAGGAATCGAGCTGATGCGGTACATCGACCCTGAAACCGAAGACGTGACGACCTACACGCCCGACGATCCATATCTGTGGACCTCGTACGACGACCTCTGGACCGAGGAGGAGCTCGAAGAACGGCGCGTAGGTTCCGAACGGGTGACGGTGACGGCAGGGACCTTCGATACCGAGCGAATCGAGGCCGACGACGAAGAGTACCGCTACACGTGGTGGATGAACGAAGACGTTCCAGGCAGGGTCGTCAAGTTCGAAGGTACCGCTGAGGAGCGAACCTCCGTCTCCGGCGAGCTCCTGGAGATCCTCACCGACGTCACCTCTCCGTGGGGGAGCCCCCGGTAGCGCGGTCTGCGGCGGCTCGGCGGGAGCCGGGCTGTCGCATCGTAGCCGCGTCCGCGGGTAACCATGCCGGCGGCGAAACGCCGCGTGAGGTAGACGAGCGAGACGGGGTCGCGGCCCACGCGCTCGAGGCACCGGTCCCGACCGCCCACTCGTCTCTCAGCTCTTCCTTCCCGATCGCCATAGCCGAGAGCATCGCGCCGGGCCTGAAAACCGTCAACAATTTCCGCACCACGCTTGACGGCCGTCTCATAGCGTGTTAGATTCCCAGTGTGTTAGCCATCTACTACACTATGGAGGAATCGATGATCGACATGAGATCCGTCACGTTCGCCTACGGACGCAAGCAGCCGCTCTTCGAGCAGCTCGACGCGCGTCTCGAGCCCGGCACGATCTACGGCCTGCTCGGCCGCAACGGCGCCGGCAAGACAACCATGCTGAAGCTGCTGTGCGGGATGCTGTTTCCGCAGGGCGGCGAGGTCGAGGTGCTCGGGTGGGACCCTTCCGAGCGCGTACCCGCGCTGCAGGAGGAGATCCTGTTCATCCCGGAGGAGTTCCCTACGCCGCCGCTGAGGGTACACGCGTACCGCTCGCTCTACGCGCCGCTCTACCCGCGCTTCAGCGGTGAGGACTTCGCTCGCTATCTCGCCGAGTTCGAGATCGACGCGGAGGCGAAGATGGAAGAGATGTCGTTCGGCCAGAAAAAGAAGGTCCTCCTCGCCTTCGGTCTGGCTGCTCATACGCGGCTGCTCGTGCTCGACGAGCCGACGAACGCGCTCGATATCCCGTCCAAGGGGCAGTTCCGCCGCCTGCTCGCCGGCGCCGCCGACGACGACCGGACGATCGTCGTCTCCACGCACCAGGTCCGCGACATGGAGAACCTCATCGATCCGATCACGATCCTCGAGAACGGGTCGATCATCTTCCAGCACAGCCTCGAGGAGATCACCGCGCGGATTCGGATGACACACGCCGCCGAGCCCCCCGAGGACGCTCTCTACGCGGAGGCCGCGATGGGAGGCGTTGCGGCTGTCGTGCCGAACGCCGACGGTCGCGAGTCGAGGATCGACCTGGAGCTGCTCTTCAACGCCGTGACGTCCAATCATGATGCGATCGAATCACACTTCGCCAAGGAGGCCATACGATGAACACACTCACGCTCTCACCGCGCCGTGTCGGGATCCTGATGCGGCACGATATCGTCACGCAGTCGAAGAGCATTCTCACCGGCGTCGGAGCGCTCGCCGGAGTCGTGATCGCGCTCTTCCTCTTCGCGAGCGCGTCCGGCGGCGGAAGCGAGTTCCACACGTCGCTCTTCGTCAACATCCTCGTCATAGGCGGGTTCGTCGTGTCGAGCACCGCGTTCAGCGAGCTCAACGACCCGAAGACCGGCATCCACTACCTGATGCTCCCGGGGTCGTCGCTGGAGAAATACGTGGCGAAGCTGCTGTTGACATCCATCGGGTGGACCGTCTCGGTCGTGGTGCTCTACATCTTCGCGACGGCAGTCGGGACGCTCCTGGGTGGGCTCTTCTTCGCCACGACGCCGGGCGTCTTCCTGCCGACGAGCCGGACGATCTGGGTGTCGATGGCCGGGTATCTCGTGAGCCAGTCGATCTTCCTCTTCGGGTCGATCTACTTCCGCAAGGTCGCGTTCCTGAAGACCGCGCTCTCGGCGATCGTCGTCGCCTTCTCGCTCGGTATCGTCTGGGTGTTCGCGACCCGACTCGTCTTCGCGCCGCTGTTCACCGGTTTCTTCGAGCTCGCGCCGCACTACTCGGGCTCGAACCCCATGGCTGCGCTCAACCTCGACCCGGCGAGAGCGCAGGCGCTCGCGCGCGGCATCGAAGCCGCCGGCGATGTGCTCACGTGGATCGTCGCTCCCATCTTCTTCTGGGTAGCGGGCGTCCTGAGGCTGCGAGAGACCGAGGTCTAGTATGGAGTTCATCGAGACGCAGGCAATCTACCAGCAGGTCGCCGACCACGTCTGCGAGAAGATCCTGCGACGCGAGTGGCCGGAGGATGAGCGTATCCCCTCGGTCCGCGAGCTCGCGATGGATCTTGAGGTCAACCCGAACACGGTCAACAAGGCGTACGCGTACCTGCAGGACCGTGAGCTGATACACAACCAGCGAGGGATCGGCTACTTCGTCAGTGAGTCCGCGGTCGACCGGACCCGGAGGCTCAAGCGCGAGGAGTTCTTCGACGGGGAGCTGCCGCGCGTGTTCAGGACGATGGATCTGCTCGGCATCTCGCCCGACGAGATCGCCGAGCGCTACGAGGCATACAAGGGAGGAACCACATGAAGAAACGTACCAATCGCGTGCTGCTCGCCGCCTACGGCGTGCTCGCGCTCGCGGGAATCGCGCTGATCATCGTCGTGAGAACGATGGTCACGATCGCGTGACGGCGAACGGGGCCGTCGGTAGACGGAAGACGCCA
>CAZVEF010000029.1:0-22220 GCA_964625715.1 uncultured Spirochaetaceae bacterium
GGGCGAGGGGGGCGCCGCGGTCGCAAGCCGCTCCGCGCGGCCCGGGCTATCGGTCCTCGCCTCCGCCGGCCATGGTCAGCGCGTGGATCGTTCCCTGCAGCTCGCGGATCTGCTGCTTCTGCGCGGAAATGAGCCTGATGAACTCCTCCGCCGTCGCGTCGTCGGCCGCCTCCTCGGCGCGGGTGTGCGGGTGGGGGTTGATGGAAGCGTAGTCGTCGGTAGCTTCGATCGTCGCGAGCCCGAAGCTGTCCTCGTACTCGTCGAGGTCGAGCGGCATCTCCGGGAAGCGCTCGGAATGGACGATCTTCTGCGCGACGCGATCGATCTCGCGGAGGATGAGCGAGTCGCGGCCGACGAGCGCGAGCGGCACGGTGTCGCTCACCGCCTCGCGGACGATGTAATCGAAGTACAGGAACCCGAGGCAGATCGGCTCGACCGTGAGCCGCTGCTCGATCAGCGTACGCAGGCTCTGGACGATTTCCATGTCTTCCGGCCGGTCGCCCATGCTCACGATGATGCTCGGTCGCAGCCTCGCGACCTCTTCGCGCGCGGTCGCCGCCGCCTTCCTGCTGATCTTCTCCATTTCCTCGATGATCTGCACGATGCTCGGCGTCGTGTTCGGCTGCTTCTCCCTGACGATATCGCCGAGCAGTCGCGTCACGCCTTTGTGAGACGAGAAGGTCTGCTGCAGGAGCCTGAAGATCGCGTTCTTGAGAAATCCGTACGCGTTCAGGATCGACGGTGCCTGCGGGGTCGTCACGAGGAGCCCGGAGTTCGACATGAGAAAGAAGTCGAGTGTGTTGAAGTGGCTGCCCGAACCGAGATCGAGGAGGATGTAGTCCGCGTCGAGTTTCTCGATGTTCGAGATGATGCTGCGCTTCTGCCCGTAGGTGAGATTCGCGGCGCCGGTGACCAGGACGTCGCCGGGGATGAAGTCGAGGTTGGGGTACGGCGATCGCACGCGGATGTCGTTGAATCCGATCGACTTGTCGGCGATGAAATTGCCCAGACCGAGGTTGCGGTTCTTCATGCCCAGGTACGTGTGCAGGTTCGACCCGCCAAGGTCGAGATCGATCAGCACCGTTCGCTGGCCGAAGGAGGCGAGGGAGATGCCCAGGTTGGCGACCAGCACGCTCTTGCCCACGCCACCCTTGCCGGACGCGACCGGAAGGATCTTGCGTCGGACCTCTTCATTGACGATCATGCCCATTCCCCTCTTCCGTAGTATAGTCGGTACAATGGTTTGCGAAAAGGCGGGGCTTGCATTATAGTATCGAAGCAGCGGGGGTGGGGATGCTGGAAGTCTTCGATCAAAATCCTCAGAGCCGGGTGTTCCACGTTGACCGGGAATGCTACATCGTCTACCTGGGCTCGCACTGGGAGGACTACAAGCCGTTCCTCCGGCTCGGCACTTCGACCAACCTGCCGGCTGAGCTGCCGCCCATCGTTTCCACCATCGTCGTCCCGGATGCGTTGACCGGGAACCCGCTCGACGAGGCCGCATGTCTCGCCGGCGACGCGACGCCCGATACGCACTACGTGGGCGACGTCGAGACGGTCGAGCACATGAAGCGCTTCGTCGGTCAGGAGACCATTCGCGTCGAAGCGATCGAGGAGATCGATCACGAGGAGGACGACGGCAAACACGTCCTCGTCTACTACTACCGTGACGGTAACCTCAAGATCAAGTATCGAAAGAACGAGGTCTTCGACCTGCGCCGACGCGAGAAGCTCGACGGGCATTTCGTCGCCCGGGCGCAGGAGGCGAAGAACGAGTACGGACGCGGGCCGTTCAAGCTGCCCGGCGACTCGTACCAGCGACCCGGGTTCCTCGTCGTCGAGGGCAGCCCGTACCTCGTGGCTCGAGGCGAGCTCGCGGCACTGCGGCTGACCGAAGACTACTTCTTCGAGCTGTCGGCAGCCGGAATCGACGCCGATCGGATCTCCACGGTTCAGGCCGAAGACGCCGACACGGCGCTCATCCGGTTCTTCAAACGAAGCCGGACGCGCAACCGCCCCGTGCGCGTGTCGACGCCGCGGCGCGAGCGCGTGGAGCAGGCGATCGACCTCTTCCCGGAGAACTCGCTGCCGCCGCTGAAGGCGCACGTCGTCGAGGGGCAGGGCGGCGCCTTCGAGTTCCATCGCTACGTCGTCACGCAAGCCCCCGGGCGCTTCGAGGCGATGCTCGAGGAGCTCGGCGGTCCCGTCGTGTTCGGCTCGGCGGCGAAGAAGCCGGACGTTCCGCTTACCGTCGATCCCACCGCCGGGACGATCACCCTCGGCGCGTCGAAGACGACGCACCCCTTGCTCGAGGGCGCGCTCTATCAGATCGGTGGCGAGGCGCTGAGCCGAACCACGATCGCCGAGCGATTCCTGCCGGAGAAGAACTATCCGTACCGCGACCTGCTCTCGCAGGCGGAGAACACGCTGCTCGGCCAGCTCGAGTACTTCTTCAACGAGCTGTACGCTGGGCGCGATACCGGCAGGGTGGTGCGCACCCTCAAGGGCCTCGATCCGGTGAAGGTGATCGGTCGGGCCGACGGATCGATTCACCCGATCGCTCAGGTGCTCCTGCATAACTACGCGCAGTACGCCGATTTCGTGCGGGTCCACGAGGCGGAGGCCGCGAAGGGCGTCGATGCGCTGTCGAACCTGCTCGCGCGCCACCGCGTCACCCGCGCCGAGGTCCCCGCGCTGATTCCGCTCATCGGCGAGATTCACCGCGACGGTGACGACGAGTATCTCTTCTACCGCATCCCCCAGCGCATCACCAGCGACCGCCTCGCGCACGCCGAACGCGTCGTGGAGAACGTGCGCGCCGCCCCGGTCATCGACCACGAGGCCGAGCGCAGGCGTCTCGACGATCTGATTGCCGGACTGGCAACACCGGAGCAGATGGACGAGGCGCGCATGCGGCGCATCGCGGAGGCGAAGGAGCGGCGGAAGCAGTCGAAGCCGGCTGCCGAGCAGACCGTTTCCGGAGAGCCGGGATCGGGAGAGGCTTCCGCCGACGACGTCGGCACCACAGCGGGCGCCGGACGACGCGGCGGAGCGGCGGATCGCCGGCGGGGTGGTGTCGGCGGTCGCGGACGATCTCACCGTCGACGCGGTGGTTGGGTCCTGCCCGCGGCCGCCGCCGTGCTGCTGATCGCGGCGCTGATCGCGCTGCTGCTGACCGGTACCATCCCGAACCCGTGGTTCGGCGACGAAACCGGGATAGCGCGGGCCGGTAACGGTGATACGGCCGCTGCGGGAGACGCCGGGACGAGCGACGAGGCTGCAGCCGAGGGCGACGGCGAGCCGACGGGCGCCGACGGTAGCGCGGCGGGCGATAGAGCCTCAGACGGCGATGGAACCGCTGCAGGCGACGAGGACACGACCGCCGCCGACGGACCCGGCGCCGAAGAGGGCGCTTCAGAAGGCGACAGCGACGATGCGGTGACGGACGACGAGGCGGACGACGATGCGGCGATCACCACCGACGCGGGCACTCCGCTTCCGGAGGGGTGGCCTCCCGACTCGCTGCCCGCGCTCGAAGCGCTCGAGAACGCGCCCGGCGTGACCATCACCGGCGATCGAGTCATTGGGCCGGGCGGTATCGAGATCACGCTGAACGATATCATCCGTCTCGTGAACGAGGTAGCCATCGACAACGGGTACGCACCCATGGATGCAGTCGATCCGGATCGGCCCGATCCCGACTGGATCTATCCCGGAAATGTTTTTGTACTCCCGAACGACACGCGCTACACTGTAGTGGGAGGCGACACGCTCTGGGAGATCACCGTGCGCTACATGGTGGCACGGCTCCAGCAGGATTACGAGCTGTTTACGCGGCTCGTTGAGGAGCACGAAGCGGTCGAGACGACCGATGCGCGACGGCGGGAGATTGCGCAGCGGCTCGAGGAGATCGGAGAGACGTCGCACACCGAGAATTTCTCCCGGATGGTCGACGAGAAGCTTGACCAATGGAGAGAATGAGCCGAAGGAGGGTGATGAGAGGTTTGAGTTGTTACCGCAGCGCAGTGTATTATATTTGGGTCGGGAATAGGTGCGGGTACGCCTGAGAGGCCCACAAACCACCACCAGGAAGGAGTTACTATGTCTGACATCCCAAGGAGTCCGAATGTATTTCATCCTCGAAAGCCGTCCGCGGTCGGTTCGCGCAACAGCCTTGCGCAGGAAGGACGAAGCCAGAAGGATGAGTACAAGCAGGTAGTCGCCGAAGAGGTCGAGAACATTCTCAAGGACATTCAGGTCAAGTTGCCGAATGAGGTCCTCGAGCAGCTCGACATCATGGGTGGTATCAAGGAGAAGCTGTACAACTACTACAACCAGAATTACCAGAACATGTTCAACCGGTACATCGTTACCGCTGAAGATGAGATGGTGAAGAAGGTTCGCAACTTCATCGACAAGGAAGAGTCGAAGGCGCTCGCGCGGTACTCCCCCAAGGAAATCGCCGAGATGCTCGATCAGATCGGCGGTGCCGACAAGTTCAACACCGGTGAGATCGAGAAGTCGATGGTCAACATGTACGGCCACCTGCAGGGTCATATCCAGCGGGGGATGAACGACCTGGAGAACGAGACGAACTCGCTGCTTCGGCAGAAGACCGACGTCGGCGCGTTCATCCGCGGTGAGAACGCCTACTCGATCGTCAAGTGCGCGTTCAAGGACAACCTGCAGAAGCCGAAGAACGTCAACGACGTCAAGCTCTCGGTCAACATCCTCGACAGCGAGCTCATCAGCCCGATCTTCCAGTACCAGGTGACCGTCGAGTTCCTGATCAAGGACCAGATCTCCAAGACGATCACGAACCTGATCGAGCAGGAAGTGGAGCGCTACCAGGACGAGCTCGTGGACGAGGGCAAGGACGAGCTGACCGACAGCGAGATGATCTTCGAGAAGATCAAGCGCGTCCCGAACTACACCGACGACGACGCCGAGGACGAGAGCTCGAAGCGCTACACGTTCATGGCGAAGGAGCTTGTCGAGAAGATCGAGGGCCTGCGAGCGGAGATCGATCCGAAGGAGTTCGACCCGCTGAACATCCGCGAGAACATCAAGAAGATCATCGACGCGGAGAACATCCGCAACAGAGGTTTCAACACCGCCGTCAACTCGCTGACGTCGATCCTCGATACGTCCAAGATGGGCTATCAGTACATCGAGAACCTCAAGAACGCGCGTGAGCTCATTGTACGCGAGTACGAGGAGCTCGATACGAGCAATCTTCCGGACGAGCGGTACCAGATGCGCCTGAAGTACTACGATCAGGAGCAGCTGCTGAAGGAGCGCGACGCCTACGACAAGCAGATGGAGGCGTTCAAGAACGAGATCCAGCACGCATGGGACGTGGTCCAGGGGCTCTACGAGAGCAACAAGAGCGGCATGAAGGTCAACGACTTCGACGACGTCGCCAAGCGTATGCGCGGTCGCATCCGCCGCGTGAAGCAGGAGTCGGGCGAACCTCTGTACGAAGAGATCGAGAAGACCTGGAACGAGATCATGCGCATCAAGCAGGAGGACACCGACGTCGAGCGACTGAACAACACGTACCTGTACGAGAAGTCGATGCTCAAGAAGATGCTCAACAGGGCGCAGGAGACCGTCTCTACCGTGTACGGTCACCTGAATCCGAAGGAGCGGGTCGAGGTCGACAAGCGGATCAACTTCCTGCGGCGCGAGTTCGAGGAGTTCGACTACCTCATCAACCCGTACCACATCCAGCCGGGTCTGATCCTCGACGTGGACATCACGAGCATCAAGCGCAAGAAGTTCACGCTGAACGGTATGGCCAACGTGCTCAACGAGTTCCTCCACGGTGTTTCGAAGGGCTTCCAGGACGCGGCATTCGCCACGTTCAAGCGTCGACGCAGCACGGTCCGCGAGGATCTCAATCAGAGTTTCGGTAGCGCGTCCGACGAGGACATCGTAGCTCGCGATCCGGAGGTCCAGCATTTCAGCGCAGCCGAAGAAGAAGAGTCGAGCGACGCCGGGGTGAAGGGCAAGGCGGACGTGACGCCCTCGAGGCGGCGGCGAAAGTCGGCAGATGACCTCCAAGAACTCTAGGGTATGGAAAACACACTGAATCTTCTTTCGCGCAGGGCGGGCTTCAACACCGCCCTGCGCCACTTCAAGACGGTCAACGCGTTCGCCGCGGACGTCAGCGAGGGGTTCAACCTCGCTGACGTCATCAATGAAGCGCTCGAGGACGGATCGCTCGAACGATTCCAGATCCGTTCCATCGTCAGCGCCCTGCTCGTCGACAAGCTCGGGTACCAGACCGTCTCGCACAATCTCGAGAAGACGGTGGACGACGCAGAGGGTATTATCGAGATGACGCAGAGGTGGGGCAAGGTCCACCTTATCCTCTGCTACTACCACCCGCAGGCGGGTCTGTTCGTCATCAACCCTGCGAACCCGGCGCACTGGGACGGAGTCCTGCCGCTCGTACAGGACGAGTACTTCCTCCTGCTTGTGGGTCCTGCGGCGCGCGACGTCGACCAGAAGACGCTTCGCAACGCGGCGAAGGACTTCATGAAGGTGCTCTACGGCCGGAAGGTCAAGGACGACTCCGCGTACGTGGGAAAGCGCAAGGTGCTGAACCCGGCCGTGGCGGTGCCCAGCTTCGAGGAGACGCGGCCCGCTTCGCAACCCGCGACGGCGACGACGGCCGTCGCAGAGGCTCCGGCGCAACGGCGCGGAAGCAAGAGGCGGATTACTCCGAAGTACTCGGTCGTCGTTACCAACGAGCTCTTTCATAACGGGAACGTCGAAGCCTGGAAGAAGGTCATCCAGAGCTACAAGGCGAAGTATCCCGGGCTCGACGTGCTGGTCTGGTACGAGAGCGAACGCATCAACGACATCAATTCGCTGTTCAAGTGGGGCAAGGTCAAGCACGGCGTTCCTATCATGTTCAGCGTGGCCGGCGACGAGATCAAGGACGTCCGCAAGCTGCAGCGTTACCTGTACGAGGGCGCGAGCCCGCGATTCGAGGCGTTTTTGAAGGGCGGCTACGATCAGGTTCTCGATCTGTTCTAGATCTCAGGCTTCAGCCCGTGCACCCGACCGCCGCCGACCGACCATAGGAGAGAGGGCATGCAAGAGTACTACTCGTTTTCCAGTACCGAATACCTCAGCGATCCGGAGATCCTTGAGGTCGTGGGCAGCCGCGGCCAGCGCGTGATGGAGCTCGCCTCGCTCGGTGCTCCCATCTCCCCGGGATTCATCGTTACGAATGACACGCTGAACATGATCGCCGGGGACGAGCCGGGCGTCTTCGACATGCTCAAGGATCCGCTTTCGGATATGGAGACGATCTTCGGGAAGGAGTTCAACTCCAGCGAGAATCCTCTCCTCATCAAGGTCGTCGAGAGTCCCATGCTCAACATGGTGAACACATTCTCGACGATTCACAACATCGGCCTGTCGACGCACACCGTCGATGGATTCGCGGCGTACGTCGGCGAGCAGTTCGCCTACCATGAGTTTGGAAACGTCTGCGCGCACCTTGCGGAGATGGAGCTGCTGACCGAGGATGTTCCGGCGAAGCGCAAGACCGCGCTCGAGAAGGCGAGGAAGGATTTTAACGAGGCGGCCGAGAAGTCGGACAGCAAGAGCGCGGTGCTGGCGGCAATCGATAAGCACGGTACGGTCTTTCCGGACGAGGTGTTCACCGACTGTTTCGAACAGCTTCGCTATGTCCTCAAGACCTATCACCGGCTCTTCCAGATCAACCAGAGCTCGACCGACTCGGCCATCCTGATCCAGACGATGGTCTTCGGGAACTACGGCAAGAACAGTCTTGCCGGCCTCTTCTTTACGCGAGACATCATCACCGGCGAGCCCGGCATCACCGGCGAGTTCTTCGAGGGTTCGTTTGACGACACGGAGAGCCCGGGAAAGCCCATCGGCAAGATCTCGAAGAAGGTGAAGGCTACGCTCGATAGTATCGGCGAGGAGCTCGAGGCGCACTTCAAGGAGATCCGCCGCGTCCGGTTCACGATCGAGCAGGGCAAGCTCTGGGTGATTGACCAGATCGAGGTGCTCAACAAGAGCGCGCAGGCGGAGTTGAAGACGCTGCTCGACCTGCACAGGAAGAAGGTGATCGACGACAGGTACATCATCGAGAAGTTCAAGCCGGGCCGGCTGAGCGAGATCCTGCATCCCGCGCTCGACGTGCGGAGCGTGGAGAACGCCGGGAGCCAGTCCGGCGGTATCGCGGGTTCGGTAGGAGCCGCGATCGGCCGGGTCTACTTCGATACCGAAGAGCTGCTCAAGGCGTACCGGATGGCGGTACAGAAGGACGAAGAGGCGAACTTCATCCTCGCCATGCCGTCGACCTTCGCCGAAGACGTCAAGGCGATCGAAGTCGCCACGGGCGTTCTCGCGAGCGAGGGAGGCTACGCGAGTCACGCACCGGTCGTCGCGAGGAGCCTGGGCAAGGTCGCGCTCGTCTACCCCGAGATCAAGTGGGGCGACAGGCAGATGAAGATCGGCCGGAAGACGGTCAAACAGGGCGACTACATCACGCTGAACGTGCCGTATTACGAGGAGCCTACGATCTACTTCGGCAAGGGCGAGCTCACGAAGCCGAGCCCGGAGGGCAGCGGCCTGCTCGAGTTCCTCGATATCTGCGAGAAGCACATCGGCGACGATTTCGACGTACACTGCAACGGAGATCAGCCGAAGGATGCAGAGCTCGCCAAGAAGTTCCACGCGCACGGCATAGGTCTGTGCCGGACCGAGCACATGTTCTTCGCCGCCGACCGCATCCTGAAGTTCCGCACGATGATCATCGCGAACAGCCGTGAGGACCGCACGAAGGCGCTCGCGGACCTCAAGAAGTACCAGGTCAAGGACTTCTACGAGCTGCTCAAGATCATGGACGGCCTGCCGGTCACGATCCGGCTGCTCGACGCGCCGCTGCACGAGTTCCTGCCGCACACGCGGGATAGCATGGACGAGTTCATCAAGCACTTCCGCAAGCAGTATCCCAACGTCACCGAGGCGGAGATCCGAGCGCGCTGCGACCTGCTCAAGGAGTTCAACCCCATGCTCGGCCACCGCGGTATCCGGGTCGCGATCAGCTACCCGGAGATCTACAACATGCAGGTGGAGGCGATCTTCGAAGCGGCGTACAAGCTCAAGAGCGAGAAGATGAACCCGAAGCCGGAGATCATGATCCCGCTCATCATGAGCGCGAACGAGATGAAGACGATCCGCAACGGGAAGCGCATCGAGGGCAAGGCGATCGTCGGCATCAAGGAGATCGAAGAAAAGGTCAAGAAGAAGTACAAGGGCGGATCAATCGACTACAAGGTCGGTACGATGATCGAGCTCCCGGCGGCGGCGCTGAACTCGGACAGCATCGCCCAGTACGCCGAGTTCTTCAGCTTCGGCACGAACGATCTCACGCAGACGACGAGCGGTCTCTCTCGCGACGATTTCAACAGCTTCTTCAGCGACTACAACGAGTTCGACCTTCTCGAGGCGAATCCGTTCAAAGTACTCGGGGACCAGGTCAAGGAGCTCATCACCATCGCGCACGAGCGCGGGCGACTGACGCGCCCGGACATCACGATGGGACTCTGCGGAGAGCACGGGGCGGAGCCCGAGAACATCGCCTTCGTACGAGGAGTGGGGCTCGACTACACGAGCTGCTCGCCGTACGGCATCCCCATCGCGAAGCATGCGGTGGCCAAGATGAACGTAGCCGCAGAAGCCGAGGCAAGAGCCGCCGCGGCAGACTGACCACGCCGCCGCGGCAGACCGACCACGCCGCCGCCCTGCGGAGCGACGATAGCGCCGCTGGTGCGGGTCGTCTTCGGGCGGCCCTTGCCGTCGACAGACGCGACAGCCGATCGCGAGGGAGTGCTACTCCAACCCCAGGTCGGTGAGACGCTCCGATATCTCGAGCAGCGAGCGGAATGAGTCGAGCAGCGAGAGCTTCATCGCGGTCTCGGTGATCCAGCTCGTGTCGTGGTGCTTCGTGACGACCGCCATGAACTCGTTCATGCTCACGGCGAGACTCTGCGGCGAGGCGAGCTCGCGGTAGGTGGAGAGCTCGTGCCGGAAGAACGCGCGCCGGATCGCCGCGTCGAGCGCACGGCTGCCCTCGTGGTAGCGGCGGTACGCCTTGTGCTCGGATTGCCAGCTGGTGGGGACGAAGGTTCGATCGATCTGCATGCACTCGAGAAAGGCACGCGCGAAGCCGCGGAACGTCGTGAGTGTTTCCTCGTCGATCGGGTTCGGTACCTTGAGCTGCTCGAGCTGGGCAAGCGCCTGTGAGATCGTCCGCACGGCGCGCCGGTAACGGATTCGTGGTGTGCCCGAGCGTCGTTGGTGGGGGTTTTCGAGCCCGTACTGATAGTAGGTGAACACGCCGTCGAGCACGCGATTGGCGATGTTGAGGAACACGGCGGTGAACTCGTCGTGAGCCCGGATCTCCTGGTCGAGGTGCCGCTGGACCTGCTCGTATTGCAGGTTCGCGAGGTGTTCAAGCGCGACGTCGTATGCGGCGTTGATCTTGAGCATCGCGTTGTGCGCCCACTCCGCGCGCGCCGGGTTATGGTCCGGGTGGTAGGTGCGGACCGCTCGTCGGTAGGCGGCGTTGAGATCACGCAGCGATGCGGTGGATGAAATCCTGAAGAACTGCAGTGCCTTCTCAGGGGTGATGGAGGCGTGGGCGGAACGCGGCGCCATGTGGAGCCATTGTAGCCGCCGCGTCCACCTTTCTCAACTGAGATCGAAGATAATTTTGACTCGCTCAGCCGTGCGGCATATAATGGAGGTATTCGAGCCTACAATCGGAGGAGTGGATGGCAGAGATCAAGGACCTCTTTAAGGCGTACATGGCGAACGAGTTGCCCACCGAAGGCGGTCTCATCGTCACGTCGTTCTTCGACGAGGAGACAACGTACACGAAGTACGAGATAACCTCGTACAACAACGTGAAGGATATCTATCGCAACGACGAAGGCATCGTCTTCCAGGCCGACGGTTATAAGCAGTTCGTCATCGTCGAGCCGGCGAGCTACAACAAGAAGCACATGGAACCGGCTATGCGCGACGGCGGCCACGCGATCCCCTACCGGTTCAAGGAGGTCGATACCTACGTCACTCGCCGCCAGGACAAGATCATGGTCGGCAAGGAGCCGGTCGTGACGTACACGAGCTTCACGATCCTCCAGCCGGTGGGCGAGAACTTCGCGTATATCGTGTTCCGTACCGACGATCTGCTCCAAGTGGTCGAGGCGTTCTTCGCCAAGAGTATGTGGCAGGACGCCCGTGTACCCAAGATCGACGCAGAGAAGGTTGGTAAGGCCATTGCCCAGACGCTGAGGAAGATCGTGGAACCGGCAGGAAGTTGAACGCCGTGGATCATCACGAGACCGACGTCGTGGTCGCCGGGGGCGGAACCGCCGGTGTCGTCGCAGCGGTTGCGTCCGCACGCGCCGGCGCGCGGACGACGCTCATCGAGGCGAAAGGCTATCCCGGCGGCATCGCGGTTGAGGGTGGCACCGCACTGCACAGCTTCTACAATCTCTGGAAGGCTTTTCCCGGTGTCGAGAAGCGGCAGGTCGTACGGGGCATCCCGGCCGAGCTCGTACATCGCCTCGACGCGGTGGGAGGAACGAGCGGTCATGCCGAAGCGGAGATCGGCTACGACTACGATTCGGTGTGCACCGCGATCGACACCGAGCTCTACAAGCTCGTCGCGCTCGAGATGCTCGAGCAAGCCGGTGTCGATCTGTGGCTCAATACCTTCATTACAGGAGCCTCACGCGAGGGCGACACGATCGTCTCGGTGAGCACGGCCGGTCGCACGCCGTCGGAGGCGATCAGCGCCCGGCAGTTCATTGACACAACCGGATTCGGCGATCTCGCTGCGTACGCGGGCGCCTCGTTCACCGAGCCCAACGACTACCCGGTGGCGAACTCGATGGGCGTAGGCGGGGTAAACGTCGAGGCGTACCATCGCTGGCTCGCCGACCAGAGCGCGCTCTCGCAATTCGTCGAGGGTACGCGCGACGGCGAGCCGGGGAAGATCGTGCGGCTCGACGCGATCGGTGAACGGCTGCCCGCCGAGCTCGTCGAGGCCGCCCGCGAGATCGGGATGGCCTTCGTGGTGACGACCGTCCACGACGACTACTTCATGTTTGTGAAGCTGAACGTGCACACGCCGGAGAGCCCCACGAGACGCGAGGTGCTCGCCGCGGCGGAGCTGGAGCTGCGCCGGCGACAACACCGGGCGATTGGGCTGATCCGCCGGTGGATACCCGGGGCGGAGCGCGCGTTCATCGCGAGGACGAGCCCGTCGGTATGCATCCGTCGGGGCCGCTGCATCGAGTGCGATTACGACATCACCGCAACCGACGTCACGTCGGGGCGGCACTTCGAAGACGACGTGGCCGCCTACGGTTTCCACGACTTCGCGCCGCGTATCCAGATCGAAAACGGCGGAACGTACGGGATCCCCTACGGGGCGCTGCGGCCCAAGGGGCTCGGAAATCTGCTGGTCGCCGGGATGATGATAACGAGCGACCACGAAGCACACATGTCCACGCGCAACACGGTTTCCTGCATGGCGCAGGGACAGGCGGTCGGCACCGCGGCTGCGCTCTGCGCGAGGCGTGAATGCGCGACGCGCGATCTGCAGCATGCCGACCTGCGAGAGGCACTCGTCGCCGACGGCGTCTACCTCGAGTAGGAAGGCCGCCTCCGGACGACCGTGTCCGGGCAGGGGGGGCGGATGCCGGGCTACGCGTCGCCCCCGGCGGGTGACTGGTCGATTACCGCGACCGAGTCGCGCACGATGAGCGTCATGGGCTCGCAGACGTGTTGGCCCGGATCCACCGTAGCAGACGGATGGACGTAGTCCATGAGCAGGTCGATTGCGCGGCCTCCCATCCGGTGCAGGTGCTGGCGGAACGTGGTAACCGGGGGATTCATCAGCTCGGAAAGACGTGTGTCGTCGAACGAGACGATGGACACGTCTTCGGGAATCCGGATATGCCGAGCCTTGAACACGCGGTAGACGCCGAGTGCGACCGACTCGCTTACGGTGATGAGCGCGGTCGGCAGGTTCCGGCGACCGAGCAGGCGGTAGGATCCTTCGATCGCGTGCTGTTCATCGACGCCGGTGAGGTCGTCGATAACCCAGTCGCGGTCCACATCGAGGCCGAACTCCGCCATGTGCTGGAGGTAGCCCTTGTAGCGGTCCTCCATGTTGGAGATGTCGAGCGCGCCGCCGACGAAACCGATCTTGCTGTGCCCCATGCCAACGAGATACTCGACGGCCTGACGGATTGCGGTGTGGTTGTCGCTCTCCACGAATGGTGCGGTCACGCCGTGCTTGAGGTTGTTGATGACGACGTACGGAATGCCGCGGCTCTGCAGGAACTCCGCGTACGGCTGCTCGAAGACGGGCATTGACCAGACTACCCCGGCGAGCTGCTCGATAACGCCGTACCGGCCGGGCCACCGCATCTCCTTCTGGATCGCGTCCGAGTCGACCATGACGAGGTTGTAGGCGTGGTTCGATGAGCGTTCCTGGCACCCGACGAGCAGGTTGGCGACGTAGTCGGAGGAGGCGGGGTACTCACGGTAGTTGTTCACGAATCCGATGAGCTGCAATCCGTCGCCGGCTGAGCCGCTGCGATACTCGTAGTTATGCCGCTCCAGTTCCTGGAGTACGCGTTCGCGGGTCTCGCTGCCGACGTCCGGCTTGTTGTTGATCACTCGAGAGACGGTGGCGATCGACACTCCCGCGGCTTCGGCGATCTCCTTCATGCTTTGACGTTTTGCCATCGTCGCTCCTGTCGGAATCCTAATATATCCCCACGCGCGGGGGGAGCGGATCGGCGGTGCCCGCCATCCGGTCGGTCAATGCCTTCATCAGCTCGAGCTTGACGCCGACGCACGCATCGTCGTTCCAGAGATTGGTGAGCTCCTTCGGATCGTCGTCGAGATCGTAGAACTCGCCGGTCTCCTGGCCGTGAAATGCAACGAGCTTGTGCTCTTGCGTACGTACCATCGTGCAGAACTGCTTCGGTTCGTTCGGGTTCGAGTTGTAGTACTCGCAGTAGACGCTGTCGCGATGCTCACTTCGCCCCCCGGTGAGCACCGGCCAAAGGCTCTGTGTCTGCATCCCGGGCTCGCGTGGGATCCCTGCCGCCTCGAGCAGCGTGGGCGCGAGATCCGACAGCTCAACGAGCGTGTCCCTCCGTTCTCCCGCCGGGACCACCCCGGGCCACGATACCACGAGCGGCACCCGGATCGCGGGATCGTAGAGGAACGGCCCCTTGATGTAGATCCCGTGGTCGCCGAGCATTTCTCCGTGGTCGCTCGTGAAGACCACGATCGTGCTCTCCTTCTCGCCGCTCGCCTCGAGCGCGGCGAGCAACCTGCCCACTTGTGTGTCTATGTGGTCGCACATGGCCCAGTATGCGGCGCGGCAGAGCCTGTGGTCGCGGTCGCTCATCTCGAGTCGGTTGAACTGCCCGTGCTCGGAGAACTGCTTCTGGTACGGCGGCTTCTCGTCGAGCTCGCCTTCCTCATAGTCGGGAAGAGGCATCTCGTCGAGACGGTCGAGGTAGCGCTCGAGGTAGTCCTCCGGGGGGTCGAGAACGAAGTGCGGGTCGAAGATGTTCACCGAGAAGAGCCACGGGTAGTCGCGCCCGGAGTGCGCGCGAATGAAGTCGATCGCCTTTTCGACGCAGAACGTCGCCTGGTGGAGTTCGCTCGGCATACCGGTCTTCACGTGGGGAGATTCGCCAAACGGCTTCGGGTCGACGGTCGCGCCGCGCTCGGCGAGCCAGCGCGTGTAGGAGCTCGACGGCAGTCTACCCGACGGGGCGTGGTCCCAGAAGAACTCGGTGTCGGTGTAGCCGTCGTTGATCCGTCGTTCGATGCCGTCGAGCACCTGGTTGCCGCGCTCGGGCGTTGGTTTCGGCCAGCCCGACGGGTCGCGGCCGTACTCTTCTATGCGGCGGTCGCACGCACTCAGGTGGAGCTTCCCCGACAGCCCGCAGAGGTATCCCTCCTCGGCGAGGCGTGTCGTGACGAGCCGCTCGTTGGCGGGGATGTCCTGCCCGTTCTGCCGGAGTCCCGTCGTGACCGGGTAGCGGCCGGTCAGGAAGGCTCCCCTGCTGGGAGTACAGAGCGGATTCTGCGCGTAGCAGTTGGTGAAGAGCATCCCTTCTGCGGCGAGCCGGTCGATGTTGGGCGTGCGGACCCACTCGTTGCCGTAGCAGCCGAGCGTGTCCCAGCGCTGCGAGTCGGTGCAGATCCAGAGAATGTTGGGACGGGGCATGTCGGTATTGTACGCCTGTTCCGAAGATCTCGCAAGCTTACCGGCAACCTATCAACACAGATCGGTAGTTGGTTGACCTCTTTTCGATGCGTGCCATACAATCGGTTCAGCGTCGCTTTGCACGGCAAGGAGCTCATCGATGATCCTCAACATCCTCCATCGGCCCGACGAGCGGGACCGACGACACCTCTTCGAGCTCGAGCAGCGGTACGCCCACGACAACAATATCCGCACCACTATCCTGATGACTGCCGAGGCGCTCGCCGACCCGGAGCAGGTCGAGCTCGCGAAGCGGGAGGCCGCCGATCACGGTGACGAGATCGGGCTCTCGTTCCACGGCCTGAGGCACCCGACGATCACCGCGCTTGCCGGCTACGGTCAGGAGGCGCTGTGGCTCTTCAGCCTCGAGCACAAGCGTGCGATCGTCGGTTTCCTTGCGAAGCGCTTTGCCGAGGAGTTTGGATCGCCTCCGACCAGCGTCGCCGCGTATCACCTCGACTCGTCGACGATGGGCATCCTCCGCGATCTGATTCCCAGCGTGCGGGTCGCGGTCGCCGGTTGCTTCGAGGAAGGCGTTCGCGTCTTTCACGGGTGCAATCACAGCTGGTATCTCTTCAACGAGGGGATGCCGTGGGGGCCCTGGTACCCGTCGAAGACGCACACGCTGCGACCCGCGCGTGACGTGTCCGACTGGTGCGGAATCGTCGCGGTGCCGCACCTGATGCGCGACATGGTGCTCTCGTACGAGGGGCGCAACGACTTCTGGGCGAGCCACCCGCCGAACGTGATGCGAGGGATGGGGTACGAGGGCGAGGACTGTCCGTACGATCGGAACCTGATCGACATGTTCCGGTGGCAGGAGCGCTTCAACGGCGGGTACTCCTACTACAACTCGTTCGTGAGCACCGCGTGGCTCGCCGAGCACCACGCGATCGATGATCGGCCCGAGGTCGCGCAGAGCCTCTACCGCCAGCAGCTCGAGTACCTCGGGTTGCTCGTGCGCGATGGCGGAGTGGAGACGACCACGCTGTCCGGGTTCGCCGACTGGTTTCGGACGCATCGGGGGTTCGGCGAGCCGGAGGTCTACTTCGCGAAGGAGCTCCTCTACGGGAGCGGCAAGCACTACGTCTGGTACCTGGACCCCGACCAGCGCGTTTTGATCGACGCGACGCAGGGAGGCAGCATCGGCGATCTGCGGCCGTACGCCGGCGAGGTCGAGGTCCGAACCGGTCCCGAGCGTCCGGAGCTCGCCTTCGGCAGCTACCCCTACCTGATCCAGAGCCAGCACCGTACGGGCATGCAGAACCATTCCGAGGACGGCTCCCGGTCGACGGCGCTGCTCGCCGTCGACGACGAGGTCGTCGACCTCGCCTCCTTCCCCACGCGCGTGGCTTCGCTTCGACGCAGCGTGGGGTCGGAAGGCGACGCCCCGTCCGTCGTGGGTACCGTCGTCGAGCTCGAGCCGGTCAGCGTGCGGCTTGCCGATTCGGATCTCCGAATTGCGACGTCGATGAGCTTCCGCCGCGGCGGCGTGACGGCCGTTCACCGCACGTTCGATCTCCCGGATGAGCTCGCCGGGAGGCTCACGCTCACCGAACGGGTGAAAATCGCACCGGGTGTCACCGAGTACCCGCAGTCGATGCTCGGCGTGACCGCTCGCGTGTGCGCGGCGCGCGACGAGACGCTCGACTACGCGTACAACGGCAGACGGCTCGTGCAGGAGGCGGCGACCTCGGCGGAAGCCGACGTACCCTCCGTGTCCACGCGGGCGCGTCTCGTGCCGGCCGACAGCGCGAGGTGGAGGGGCGTCGTCGAGGAGGGGCATCTCTTCTCACCGTTCATCACGATCTCGCTGAGCCGCCGGGTGGGCGCCGGGGAGGAGACCGAGGTATGGCTGGAAATCACGAAACTGTAGCGCAGATGCGCTGCCCGGTGTGCTTCGGGCGCGAGGTCGACGTGCTCCTGCTGCACGACGGCAGCGAGTATTACTGCGTGAAGTGCAGCTACCGCGGGAGCCCGGCCGCCGTGCGGACCGCGTATCAGTCGCTGAAGAGCAAGTACGTCAACCGCACGGTGCGCATCGACCTCGACCGGATCGATCGGCTGTAGGCGCGGCCGGCGCCTCGCGCAGCCGCCGGGGGCGCACGGTGGCAACGCCCGTGAGCCGCTACGCCTGCCGGACCTCCATCCAGAATCCGAACTCGTAGCGGCCCGGTACGATGCAGTACGGCCCGCGCGTCTGCGGCCCGCAGCTGCCGGTGCCCACCCCGCGCTGGCGGTGGTCGATCGACACGACGGTCTGCGGTCGAAGCCGGTCCTCCACCTCGTTCGCGTGCCGACACGCAAAGAGGTCCGAGGGGGTGAAGTGGTGCGTGGAGAACTCGAAGAGCGGGTCGGCGACGAAGCGCAGCACGTGCGCGCCGTTCGAGAGCTCGAACCAGCGGACCTCACATTTGCTCCCGTTCTCCTGCGGCATGATGTAGGGGACGTACTGCTCGGCGACCGT
Organism: uncultured Spirochaetaceae bacterium; assembly: GCA_964625715.1. Classification (GTDB taxonomy): domain Bacteria; phylum Spirochaetota; class Spirochaetia; order DSM-27196; family SLST01; genus SLST01. The sequence continues at coordinate 17,829 of CAZVEF010000029.1, forward strand.
ACCCGCGTAGCGACCCACGGGGCATCCTTCCTTCCGGTCGATGTGGTTTTCCCACGGTCCGCGGCCGAACCATTCGAGCCGTTCGAAACCGGGCACCGTCTCGATGATCACGCCGATGCGCGGAAGCGACGGCAGGCTCGAAGGCACGTCCACGGCGACGTCGAACCGGAGGAGCGCCGGCCCGGTCCGCCGAATCGTCTGCTCGAACGAGATCACCGCCTTCTCGTCGCTGCCGACGTACTTCGTCCGCTCGACGAAGAGCGGCGGGGAGTCCCCGTCGGACGGCGTGCCGGCCTCCGCTGCGTTACCGTCCGACCCGGTCCCCGCCTCCGCGGGCCGGTCGACGTCGCGCTCGACGAGGCGCAAGGCGTCGAGCCCCGCGGCGAGCCACTGGCCCATCGGCTTGTCCTCCTGGCCGGCCCAGCCGCGAATCCCGTCGTTGTCGGTCGTCGCGCGGAACAGGTTGAGCGACGGTCCACGCTCGACGAGCGTGGTCGAATCGATCGCGATCCCCGGCTCCGGGCCATCGGTGACGGTGATCGTCGAAGCCGAAGCAGTGGAAGCCTCGGCGGCACCCGCGCGCGCGACGGGCGGGCCGCCGGCGTGGTCCCCGCGCTCCACCGGTGACGGCAAGCGCAGGTCGTTCGCGCGGAATTGCTCCCACGCGACCTCGTGGCCGGCGTCGCACCAGCTCGTCTCCTCGCGCGCCGTGAACGTGAAGCGCACGTGCGCCTCCGGTCGCGCGAGCGCATCCGGATCCGCGTAGTCGATCTTCACCGCGAGCTCGCCGTCCGGCGGTACTTCGAGCGGCGGAAGCTCGCCGCCGTCGATCTGCTCGCCCTCGACCTCGAGTGTCCACCTGCCCTCGAGCCAGTCGAGGCTTGTGAAGTCCTGCTTGCTCACCACGACGAATCGGCCTTCGCGAACCGAGAGCGCGCGCACGGCGAGCGGCTGCGCGAGCTTTCGGAACTCGTGCATCGCCGGGTGGGGCGTGCGGTCGGGCCAGACCAGACCGTCGGCGACGAAGTTCGAGTCGTGAACCTCCTCGCCGAAGTCGCCGCCGTACGCCCAGTATTCGCGTCCCTTCTCGTCGGTGCGCTTGATGCCGTGGTCGACCCACTCCCAGATGAACCCGCCCTGCAGACCGTGGAAGCGTTCGAAGGCGTCCCAGTACTCGGCGAGGCTGCCGTTGCTGTTGCCCATCGCGTGCGAGTACTCGCAGAGGATGACCGGGCGCGGATCCCGCGACTCGACGGCGTGCTCGACGATCGACTCGATCGTCGGGTACATGGGGTTAATGAGGTCGTTCGATCGGTTGCTCCCGCCGGTGTACTCGTTGCCGCGCTGGTGCCACCAGCGCTTGACTTCCCCCTCGTGGTGGATGGGACGCGACGGGTCGTACGCGCGGACGCGCTCGATCGCGCGCACGTGGTTCTCGCCGTGGCCGGTCTCGTTGCCCGCGCTCCACGCGATGACCGAGGGGTGGTTGCGGTCGCGGACGACCATCCGCATCATACGCTCCTCGAACGCGCGCGCCCAGCGCGGGTCGCGGCAGATCGAGTGGTAGTTTGCGTGCGCCTCAATGTTCGCCTCATCGACGAGATAGATCCCGTACTCGTCGCACAGGTCGTACCATTCCATGGTGTCCGGATAGTGGCTCGTGCGGACGGCGTTGAAGTTGAACCGCTTGAGCGTCGTGATGTCGCGCAGCATGAGCTCGCGCGTCATCACCTTCCCGCGCTCGTCGTCGTGCTCGTGCCGGTTCACGCCGCGGATGAGCACCGGCCGGCCGTTGATGAGCAGCTCGCGGTCGCCGAGCTCTACCCGGCGGAAGCCGACGCGGATGCATCGGCTCTCCACGCGCGACCCGTCCGGCGCGACGAGCGTGAGCACGAGACGGTAGAGCGAGGGGCTCTCGCTCGACCAGGGTCGCACGCCGGGAAGCGTCGCATCGAGCCTTACGTCGTACTCGCCGACGCGGAACGATGGATCGATCCGCGCCGAAGCCGACCAGACGGTGCGTTCGTCGGGGGAGATAAGCGCGGCCTGAATCGTGAACGCCTCGGTCGGGCCGCTCTGCGCCCACGGGTCGTCCTGCGAGACGGGCGTGTAGGCGAAGCGCGCGTCGACGGCAAGGACCCCGGTTCTCGCGCGGTAGTCGTAGTCGGCGCGGGCGCCGGCGTCGGCGAGGTGCGCCGGCGCCGTCGAGTAGAGGTAGACGTCGCGGTAGATGCCGGCCATCCACCACTGGTCCTGGTCCTCGATGTAGCTCGAGTCGCTCCACCTGATGACCTTGACGGCGAGCGAGTTCTCACCCGTGGTGAGCAGCCGCGTGATGTCGAATTCGCTCGGCAACCGCGTGTCCTTCGCCATGCCCGCGAAGCGTCCGTTCACGTAGAGCTCGTAGTAGCTCTCGACGCCTCCGAAATGGATGACGACCCGACGTCCGCTCCACGCTCCCGGGAGCGAGAACGTCGTGCGGTAGACGCCGGTCGGGTTGGCCTCGGGCACGTGCGGAGGCGTGTTCTCGAACGGCATCCTCACGTTGGTGTAGATGGGCCGATCGCCGGTATCCTCGAGCGTCCAGTTCGAGGGAACGGGCATCGAACGGAAGTGGGACTCGTCGACCTGCGCCTCGAGCACCGCCGCGGGCACCTCGTCGGGACGGGTGTAGAGCCGGAACGACCAGGTGCCGTTGAGCGATGCGTACCACTGCGAGCGCGTCCGGTCGTACGTGGCGGCGGCGGCCGGATCCGGGTAGGGGATCAGGCACGAGCCCGCCGGAAGCCGGTTGATGTTCGTGAGCTCGGGGGTCTCCCAGGGGAGCGTCGGTGCGGTGTACGCCATACTATCCTCGTTGCGGCCGTCTCGCCGAATTGCCGGCGGCCGTGCGCGCCGCCGGTGCCACCGTAGCGCAAATCACACGCGTGAACAACACCATCGGGAGGCTTGCCTAATCATCGGGAGGCTTGCCTACCGCCGGCGCGGAGGCTCCGGGAACGATCCCGAGAGAAACGGGTCGTCGGTGCGTTCCATCCACGCGTCGAGCGCCGAGGAGAGCTCGGAGATGATCGCGTCGTAGCGCGAATCCCCGATCCGGTTGCACGCCTCCTGAGGATCGAGATAGAGGTCGTAGAGCTCCTCGGTCGCGTCGCTGCGCTCGTACCAGCCTATCCCTTCGAGCAGCGGCGTCGTTGGCCCGTCGTGCCTCATGATCGGCGCCGGGGTCGTGGTGCGGCGTACGAGCTTGTACCGCTGTGATCGGATGGCCCGCAGGGGCTCCGCGCCTCCGTGATAGGTCTGTTCGGTGAAGACGTAGTCGTGGAGCCGGTCGACCTCGCCGCGAACGAGCGGAAGCATACTCGCGCCTTCCATCCACGGCCTGGGATTCGCCCCGATGAGCTCGAGGATCGTGGGGTAGAGGTCCACCTGTTCGACCATGGGCTCGATCACGCGACCGCCTTCGAAGCCCCCTGGACCGCGGATCAACAGGAAGACGCCGGTGCCCAGATCGCCGAGCGTCTTCTTCCCGCCGGCGAACTCGATCCCGTGATCCGTGGTGACGATCACGAGCGTCGTGTCGCGAAGGCCGTGCTGATCGATCGCGTCGATGATGCGGCCCATGTACTCGTCCATGATCCGCACGCCTTCGCGCAGGCTCTCCACGTCGCGCCGGATTTCCGGCAGGTCGGGCAGGTTGGGCAGCGGGGCGGTGTAGCGCGCGTCGAGCTTGTCCGGGTCGTAGTAGCGGGTCTTGCTGAAGCGGGCCGATTCGCTGCCGATGCCGAGCTCGGGGCGGGCAATGTTGTTGCGGTGCGGCTCGTCGATTCCGACCGAGAGGAAGAACGGCTCGCTTCCCGCGCCGCGTCCGGTGGCGCGCCGGGCGATGAACTCCTCCGCACGCTCGAGCGATTCCTGATGGAACTCGCCCTGATCGTCGGGGTCGAGGATCTCGTGGTAGCCGAGTGGCGAGAGGTCGTCGTGCCCCGTCTCGTGCTGACACCCGGCGAGGGCGGTGTGGTAGCCTTCCTCGCCGAGTACCCGGACGAGGTGGCGCCGGTAGTCGTGAAACCGCCACCCCTGCCCGGTCAGTCCGAACATGCCGCACTGGTGGGGATACTGCCCCGACAGCAGCGCAGAGCGGCTCGGCGTGCAGGTGGGAGCCGCTGCGAAGGCCTTCCTGAAGAGCACCCCCTCCCTCGCGAAGCGCAGAAGCGCCGGTGTTTCCACCGGAAGTCCGTACGGCTCGATGAATCGGCCCGCATCGTGGGAATGGAGGTAGACGATGTTCGGTCTCATGTCGCCAGTATACGGGTCGGGTAGGTAAACTACAAACGCGCGATAACTGTCATCGACCTTGCAGGTCCGCGAAGGCCAAATCGAGCCTTGCGT